>NZ_JBSFLZ010000107.1:0-25585 GCF_053599315.1 Saccharopolyspora sp. NPDC000995 | reverse complement strand
GCCCCCGCAAAATCGGACCCATCGTCAAAGCCGCACTCGTACTCACCCAATTCGAACACGGCCGACTCGCATAACCCCCTACTGAGATCACCTCAGTAGCAGTGCTTTACATGGGCGGCAATTCCGCCGGTCCGATTTCTAGGTATTCGTCTCCAGAGATGGGGATCGGCGTGCCCGGGTGCGCCGGTATTCTCGCTTCTTTACGGTGAAAGCGGCGATGGCGAAAGTGTCGCTGTCGGGAATTCCGATGGCGACTTCACCCTCGCGCGGTTCGCCCGCGATCCAAAGATGGCGTCGGTTGACGAGTTCGGTAGCGATGTCGGGTGGACAGCTCGCGACGCGGAAACGGGCGCGGATTCCATCGGAGAACCGGGCCCAGCCCAACATCGGCCGTCCGGGCCGGATGTCCCGCGCCACGACGGCGGCGATTTCTGTCCACGGGCCGGCCGCGAGCAGCCGCACCGGGGACGCGACGCGCGACCGCCAGTTCACGGCGGCCACCACGGCGAGCAGCAGCGGCACCAGCAGCACCCATGGCAGCGCGCCACCCAAGGTGACGAACACCGTGATCTCCAACGCAACGCCTAGAACCATGACGGCCGAGAGGACGAACGTGCGAAGGCGAAGGTGCCGGCCCAAGGCCGCCCGCGAGATCGGCGCCCGGCCGTACAAGCCGGACTGAGCGGTAGCGAGCGCGGCGTGTGCGAAGTCATCGCCCTCGGGCAACCCGGCGAGCACCGTGCCCGGAAGGGTAGAGGTAACCCAGAGCCGCCCGGTGTGCTCGATCACCGCGACCAGGGGGATGGGGCAGTCGCGCAGCGTGAAATACCCCGGCGAGCCGTCCGGGAAGATCACGGTCCCCGTGACGGACGGGACGAGAAGGTCGCCATCGGCGAGCTCTCGTTGGTCGATGCGGGCCGGCAATGGTGTCCGCGGACCGGCGAGGAGGCGGAGAGTGCGGAGGGTGCGCGCCCATCGAACCAGCACGAACACCAGCAGGCTCAGACCACAGCCCAGCACGAACACGGCATAGAGGATGTCGACACCATGCGGGGGATGTTCGACTATGCCGGCCACGATCGCCGCCGCCGGCAACCAGGCGAACAGCAGCACACATGTCAGCCTGTTGCGGCGGGCCCGTATCCCGGAGCGCGACCACCACGGTCGCGGTGGCCACGAACCGGTCAGCCAGGGCGGCAGCCGCCGGACGAACACCAGGACCAGCGTGCAGGCGAAGCCCAGAGGCAAACCGATCGCGGTCGTCGACGTCCAGCCACCAGCGAGGTGGATCGCGGCGAGTACAGCGAAGACCCCAAGGAACCACCAGCGCGGACGCCAGGCGACGTCCTCGGCCGCCACCTCGGCGGGCTCGGGAACAGGCAACTTTTCGGCAGCTGATTCAGCTCCGTCGGAAACCACCACACCACCCCTTGCCCAAACAGACCTGCCGATAGCGTATCGAGCGCGATTCTGAGCACTCTCGCGCCGAAGGACACCACAGCAGGGAATCCCGCGCCCCACTGCGCTGGCTGGCCGGCGACTTCGGGTTGCGTGATCTCGTCGCCGACAGCGGAAACACAGCAGGCCATCGCCGCACATGAACAGGCCACTGCTCAGACACCGGAGGCAAAGCTAGATGGCAACGCTGCGCGACGCAGCGACGTCAGAGTCACGACCACACAGCCGGCGCCCGCCAGAGCCACGAGCACAGCGACGACAACCTCCACGCGCCCACACCCCTACGGCCGAAAACGTCCTCGGCACACACACTGCAGCTGTCGCTCAGACCTTCTTGTGCTGGCGGTAGAACGAAATGATGCTGGTGCGCTCCGTTCCTCCTTCCAGGATTACTTGCACGTCCAAGGTGCCCTTGCCCTCCCGCGGCCCCGCACCCACCCTCCACCCTCAACAGCCCGTGCCCCAGGGCATTCCGTCTCGACGAGCCGTCGCAGAAGATTCAGATGTCCGTCGGCGGCAGAATGGGCAACAGCTTGTCGAGGGTGATGGGGAAATCACGCACGCGTGCCCCGGTGGCGTTGAACACCGCGTTCGCCACCGCTGCACCGGCTCCGCAGATGCCCAGCTCCCCGAGGCCCTTTGCGCCGAGGACGTTGGCCTTGTCGTCGAACCCGTCGAGCACGACGGCGTCGATCTCGGGGACGTCGGCGTGGACGGGCACCAGGTAGTGCGCGAGATCCCGGGTGACGAAGGCGCCGGACCGCGTGTCGACGACGCCCTGTTCCTCCAAAGCTGCTCCCACTCCCCAGATCATGCCGCCGATCAGCTGTGAGCGCGCTGTCTTGGCGTTGAGGACACGACCCACGGAGAACACACCCAGCATCCGCCGGAGACGGATTTCGGCGGTGTCGACGTCGACGCGGACTTCAGCGAAGTGCGCCCCGCACGTGTGGATCGAGTATCTGGCGTAGTTCGGGTCCTCCATCATCCAAACGGTCGAGCCTTCCGCTTCCACACCGTCGGGCTGGATGCGCGCGACGAGCTCGCTCAGTGCCTCGGACCGGTGACCGATGTGCACGTCGCCACCGGAGAACTGCGCGCCTGCCGGATCCAGGCCGTGCAGCGGGGAACTCGCGTCGCTGGTAGCCGCGATCAGCAGCTTCTCGCGAAGGGCCTCGACCGCGCGGTGCACGGCGGTGCTCGAATTGGCGGCACCCCACGAGCCGCCAGAACCCACGCTCGCCGGGAACTCGGAACGCCCGAGCTCCACGCGCACGCGCTCGAGTGGCAGCCCGAGCTCGTCGGCCGCGACCTGGCTGAGGATCGTGTAGGTACCGGTGCCGATGTCGGTCATGTCCGACTGAACGACCGCGGTCCCGTCCACGTCCAGTCGGACGCGCGCCGTAGCCGGTCCCTGGAAATGCCCGCGAATGGCGGCGGACACGCCGTAGCCGACCAGCCATCGCCCCTCCCGCAGGCTTGCCCGCTTTCCCGGGCGGCGCTCCCAGCCGAACCTGCGGGCCCCGTCGCGCAGGCAGTCGACCAGGTGCCGGTCGCTGAACGGCACGCCACGCTCCGGGTCGCGTTCGGGCTCGTTGCGGATCCGCAGCTCGACCGGATCCATTCCGACCGCGTCGGCCAGCTCGTCCATCGCCGACTCGACCGCCAGCATGCCTGGCGCCTCGCCCGGTGCCCGGACATCTTCTCCCCGCGGCAGATCCAGCGGCACCAGCCGGGTGCGTGTCAACCGGTGGGGCGCGGCGTAGAGGCTACGAGTCGTGGTGGCGGTCGGCTCGGCGTACTCGATTTGCCGGTTCGTGTGCATCGTGACTTCGTGGCCGAGCGCGACCAGCCGCCCGTCCTGATCAGCGCCGAGGCGGACCCGCTGGCTCGATGTGGGGCGCAAGCCGGTGAGGTGGAAGGTCTGCTGCCGGGTCTGCGCGACCTTGACCGGCTGGCGCAACGCGCGGGCGGCGAAGGCCGCGAGCATCGCTTCGGCATGAACGCGCAGCTTGGAGCCGAAACCGCCGCCGACGTACGGGGTGACGATGTGGATCCGTTCTCTGTCGGCCTGGAGCGTGGCGGCGATCGAAGCACGAGCCGCATCGACGATCTGAGTGGCGACGTAGACGGTCAGATCGTCGCCATCCGGTACCGCGAGGCACGCGGGCGGTTCCATGGCCTGCGAGAGCTCGTACGGTGTCGTGTAACGCTGATCGACTTTGATCGCGGCGGCGTCGAACCCGGCCTCGAAGTCGCCTATCGCGGTATCGGGGCACAGACCCGCGATGAGCTGTTCCGGCGCGTATTCCTGATCCTGGTGAGCGGTGAAGTCGTAATGTCCCGGCTCCGCTGCGTATTCAACGTCGACGAGGTGGGCCGCCGCGCGTGCCTGCTCGAAGGTCGTGGCGACGACGAGTGCCACGGGCTCGCCGTAGTGGTGGATGTCGGGACTGCTCAGCGTCGGGAGAGCGCGCCAGTACTCGAAGGGAATGGATTCATCGCGGGCACCTTGCGACGGGGCATCGAGATGGGTCATCACCATGTGCACTCCGGGCGCGCGCTCAGCCCGGGAGGTGTCGATCCGCGTGACGCGGCCCTTGCCGATCGTCGCGCCGACGATGTACCCGTAGAGCGGTTGGCCGGCGTCCCACCGCTCGTACGCGTAGGGGGCTCGGCCCCCTACCTTCAACGGACCGTCGACGCGGTTGGGGGATCGCCCGATCATCACGGCCTCCTCAACTCGCCTCAGTCGCTTGCAAAAGCGTGCTGCAGAGCGTGCGTTTGGCAAGCTCGATCTTGAAGTCGTTGTCGCCCTGCCCCGTGGCTCCCCGCATGGCCGCCTCGGCGGCGACGCGATACGTGGCCATGGTGGCGGGTTTGCCCAGCAGCGCGGCCTCCGCCTCGACGGAGCGCCAGGGCTTGTGCGCTACGGCGCCGAACACGACCCGAGCTGCACTGATCGTTCCCCCTTCAGTCGAGACGATGACCGCCACGGAGACCAGTGCGAACTCATAGGAGGCGCGGTCGCGCACCTTGCGGTAGAGCTGCCGGCCCTGCGGGGGCGGGGGCAGGACCACTGCGGTGATCATCTCGCCCGGCCGCAGGACGGTCTCGATGTGCGGCGTATCGCCCGGTAGGAGGTGGAAGTCGGCGATGGTGACGCGGCGTGCAGACCCCTCGGCGCCGAGCAGCTCGATCTGCGCCTCCAGCGCCGCCATCGCGACGGCCATATCGGAAGGGTGAGTAGCGATGCAGGCGTCGCTGGCGCCGAGGATCGCGTGTATGCGGTTGTACCCGCCGATCGCCGAGCAGCCGGAACCGGGATCCCGCTTGTTGCACCCTGCCGCCGTGTCGTAGAAGTACGGGCATCGAGTGCGCTGCAGGATGTTGCCACCGACGGACGCCTTGTTGCGCAACTGCCCCGAAGCACCAGCGACCAGTGCATGGCACAGGACCGGGTACCGGTCGCGCACTCGGGCGTCGGCGGCGACGTCGGAATTCGACGCCTGGGCACCGATGCGCAATCCGCCGTCAGGCAACTCCTCGATGTCCTTCAAGGGCAGACGGCTGATGTCCACCAGATGACTCGGGTGTTCGACGTCGAGCTTCATCAGATCGAGCAGGTTCGTGCCGCCGCTGATGAACTTCGCGCCGGGCCGGGACACTGCGGCGACCGCGGCCCGCGCGTCCGTCGCCCGCTCGTAGGTGAAAGGCCTCATTCCAGGCCTCCCTCGGCGACATCGCGGATAGCGGCCACGATGTTCGGATACGCGGCGCACCGGCAGATGTTGCCGCTCATCCGCTCGCGGATCTCCTCGTCAGTCAACGCGATCTGCGGGGACGCCACGTCATCGGTGACGTGGCTGGGCCAACCCGCCCTCACCTCGGTGAGCATGCCGACAGCCGAACAGATCTGGCCCGGCGTGCAATAGCCACATTGGAAGCCGTCGCGCTCGACGAAGGCGGCTTGCACGGGGTGCAGGGCTTCGGGCGAGCCCAGACCTTCGATCGTCACGATCTCGTCGCCCTCGTGCATCACCGCGAGTGTCAGGCAGGAGTTGATGCGCAGACCGTTGACCAGCACCGTACAGGCCCCGCACTGCCCGTGGTCACAACCCTTCTTCGTCCCGGCCAAGCGCAGATGTTCGCGCAGCGCATCGAGCAGCGACGTACGCGGATCCACCTCAACGCGCTGCGCACGACCGTTGACGTCCAACGTGATCGCCGAGAGCGGGAATGCCTCGTGCCCTCGCTCCACAGCGGTCGATGTAACGCCGACCGAGCCGGACGACGACCGGTGGACGTCGGTACCTGACTCACCCATCACAGCCCTCCCTCTCGCGCCTGAACGTCTTCGAAGACATGCTCACTCGGCTACCCGTCGTCAGAATCGCCTGAACTTGTCCGCAGCGGCCGGACGACGGGCCAGCGGTGGGCTCTTCGCCTACCAGCACACAGGCTGGAGGCGGTGTCAGCGGCGAGACAGGGACTTGAGTCCGTTGGGGCCGGGGTTCGTGATCGTCAGCCCTGCCACAGGTTTACGGGTCCGCAACTACCTCGCCCCCGCATTGCGGCCAACTCACCATGACGCCCCGGGAAGTCGGTGGGAGGCGGTCTGGTCATTTCAGGAAGGCGAGTAGCCGGTTCAGCACGTCGCTGGGTTGTTCCTCAGCGATCCAGTGGCCGGAATCGGCGATGACCGCGCTGGTGACGTCGGAGGCGACGCGGCGGGCATGTTCTCCGACCAGTTCACCGAGCAGGTACTGCCCGCCAAGAGCCAGCACTGGCATCGGCAAAGGACCGTGCTGGCGGTAGCGTTCGACGTCGGCGATGTCGGCAGGGAAGGCTCGGAAGTATTCGAAACTGGCGCGCAACCGCGCCGGGTCACGCAGTGCCTGGGCGTAGACCTCGATGTCTTGAGAGGAGATCGATTCGGGGTGGTGGGCGATCAGGTCCACGAAGTTTCGGATCCAGTGGGTTTCCTTCCCACTGATCACCGACTCGGGCAGCCCGTTGGTTACCGAGAAGAAACCGAAGTTCCACAACCCCGGCCCCTGTGCGGTGAGTGCGGGCGAGCCGTACATGAAATCCGCCATCGGCAACGGCGCTTCACCGAGCACCAGACGGAAAACGCTCCGCGGATGCTGGGCGGCGTAGGCGTAGGCCACCATGGTGCCGATGTCGTGGCCGACCAGCCGGACGTCCTCGGCTAAACCGAGATGCTCCAGCATGCCGTGTGCGTCGGCCGCCAGAGTCGTCTTGTCATAGCCCTGCGCGGGGGCCTGGGACTGGCCCGCCCCGCGCAGATCGATCGCGACGACCGTGAAGTGTTCGGCAAGCCCAGGTGCGATAGCTCGCCACTCGTACCAGTTCTGCGGGTAGCCGTGCAGCAACATCACCACCGGCCCCGAACCCCCACGCACGTAGTGCAACCGAAGCCCGCGGATCGTGGCGAATTCCGATGTGAAACCGATCGGCGCACCGGCCTGGGTCATCACGAACACCCCCGCAGCTGAGCCGCGATGCTGCCCGTGGCCGCGAGCGGTCGCAGAACCAGACTCCCACCCCGCCCCGACCGACACCCGGGTCTTTCGTTCCTTGCTGGCCACCGAAGCCAGCGCAACCGCTGCTCGTGCACGGGTTCAACACCGGAGACCCGAGAATCCCTCTCTAGTAGTTGTCAACTGCCCGATGTTCGAACGGGCCGCGATGGGTGACCCAATGCCCTGGAGATCCGGGCCAGCCTTGTGGAGCGTGGGGGTGGTGTCGAGACCTCCGGACGTGCGCGGGAAGCGACGAGTTGGAGCTGGCAGCGCTGCCTCCGCGCCGTCCCACAAACGTTGAAGGAAGACACCGGATGGGCACCACCACCTCCGACGGCGTGGAGATCTACTACAAGGACTGGGGATCGGGGTGCAGCCGATCGTCTTCAGCTATGGATGGCCGCTCTCGGCTGATGACTGGGACGGTCAGATGTTCTTCTTCCTCCAACACGGCTTTCGGGTCATCGCCCACGACCGGCGTGGCCACGGCCGATCCAGCCAGCCGGGCGAAGGCCACGACATGGACCACTACGCCGACGACTTGGCGGCGCTGACCGCGCAGCTGAATCTCACGGGCGCCATTCACGTCGGGCACTCCACCGGCGGCGGCGAAGTGGTCCGCTACCTGGCCCGGCACGGCGAAAGCCGGGTGGCCAAGGCCGCGATCATCAGCGCGATACCGCCGCTGATGGTCCAGACCGAGAACAATCCGTGTGGCCTCCCCAAGGAAGTCTTCGACAGATTCCAGGCGCAACTCGCGGCCAATCGCGCCCGCTTCTACCGCGAACTGGCCGAGGGACCCTTCTACGGCTTCAACCGGCCAGGCGCCGAATCCTCCGAGGCCATCATCCAGAACTGGTGGCGCCAAGGGATGATGGGCGACGCGAAGGCGCACTACGACGGCATCGTCGCCTTCTCGCAGACCGACTTCACCGAAGACCTGAAGAAGATCACCGTGCAGGTCCTGGTGATGCACGGCGACGACGACCAGATCGTGCCCTACGCCGACTCCGCACCCCGGTCCGCGAAGCTGCTGAAGAACGCGACGCTGCAGACCTACCCGGGCTTCCCGCACGGCATGCCGACCACGCAAGCGGAGACGATCAACGCCGACCTCCTGGCATTCCTCAGCGCATGACCGCAAGAGCGCACCTCGTTCATCAGGGAGGCCTTTTCACGTCGGACGTCGAGGCGACGACCGCCGGGCAGAAGCCACAATCGAACGCGTGGCAGTCGGCGATCACAGTGTTGCAGGAGGCGGAGCCCCACTTCATCCCGTCGGGCGCGCACGCGATGACCGTCGTCGTCGAGTTCCCACCGGGCGGCCGCGGCACCCCTCCGCATCGGCATTCCGGACCGGCCTTCGGCTACGCGCTGGACGGCGAGATGGTGTTCGAGCTCGAGGGTGAGCCCGCGCGTGTCGTCCGGGCCGGTGAGACGTTCTGGGAGCCGGGTGGCGACGTCATCCACTACCAGGACGGCAACAACCGCGACGACATCCCGGTGCGCTACACCGTCACCATCGTTCCCGCCGCGCGCGCCGCTGCCGCCCTTGCCCAACGCGCCCACCAACCAGCCGTCCGGCACGGCGTCGTGGAGGGCGTCGATCGCGTGCATGACCAGCGGTTTGCTCGCGGCCACCGCGCCCATCTGGGCTAGGCCACCGAGGAAACGGCCGAACGCCACCAGCGGCCGTACCGGCTTGCCGGGGCGGCCGAGCTCATCGAGCTTCCGGCCAGTGGAGCGGAGCATGTTGGCGTCAACGACGCTTGTGCCGACGCCCCGGGCCAAACCAGCAGCGGCATCGGCGGCGGAACCACCGATCACCATGTTCCGCACCGCGCCGTCCCGGTGCCGCTTCCGGTGAACCTTTCGTCGGAGGCGGGAGCGCTTCGGGGTATGCATCGCCGTCCTCTGCCGTTGCCGTCGGGGGGAGAGAGCTCATGCAAGCCGATCGACCAGGCCGGGCGGGCGCCGCTGATGCAATGTTGATGAGCGGCTGTCGAGTCCGAACGGGGTGCTGACGGCCCGGCGCGCACGCGCCGTGCCGGTCGAGCTGGGACGGCTGCTCCCGTCACGCCGCGCGGCACCGTCCGGTTACCGGGAGCGCGGCCCGCGCGCGGTACATGCTCGCCTGGCAGGGGCTGCAGATCGGCAGCGATCCGCTCTCGGTGAGCTCGCGATACCCGCGTGGTCCGGCATTCACCGGAACACTCGGACATGTCGACATCACGCTCACCGACGGTCGAGCCGACGTCGTCCACGAAGTGATCAACTGGCAGTGAGGTTCGTCGTCCTCGGCACGCTGCAGCTTCGGCCATGAATGGAAGCGGTGGGATGTCGAAATGCGTGGCGTGAACCGGCATGGTCGAGCGCTGCCAAGCCGGGCCATCGGTCGTGTCGTTTGTGAAGTCGTGCAGATATCTGCGCCGGTAGGCTGTCAAACCAGCCTGGGTTTGGTGGGCACCCGCCTACCCCGCGACACGCACTTCTTTCGCCAGTACATGGCCAGCTGCGCCGAAAGCTCGAGATCAGGCCCGAGCACACCCGCCACCTCCCCACCGCAGTCGGCATGGCTACCGTTTCCAACGCGGACCAGCGGTGATGTGTGCCACTGGCCCGTATGGACCGCGTCGATGCTTGCTGGTGCGGTGTAAACAAACCGTCAACGCCGGTTCGTTTTCGCTTGCTCACGCCCGCACAGTGCAGCGCTGACCACGATGTTGTCCCGTTCACCTGATGATCTCGCGTCCGCGAAGGATGCCGCGGACCGACACCGCTTGACCGCGCCGACCGGCGTTGCCGCGCTCAGCGATCGTCAACGCTACCCCATCCTTCCGCGCTCCCCGGGCGAAACGCGCCCACCGTGCCGAAGCGGCTCTCGGCGCGGTGCTCGGCATCCTGCTCATCGGGCTAGCCGCGCTGGTCGAACGTTTCGACGCCCGACCCGCAGACGGGCGTACCCTGCTGTCGCTGGTCACCGAGGGTGCACTGGGCAGTGGGATCGGGTACGTCCTGGTGCAACTGCTCACCGTCGTGTTGCTGGCGCTGGCCGCCAACACCTCCTACGGCGGGCTGCCGGTGCTGCTGGCCAGGTGGTCCGCCGACAGCCAGCTCCCGCATCTCTTCGGCCTGCGCGCCGACCGGCAGGTCTACCGCCGGGGCATCCTGGCGTCCCAGGCAGCGTGGTAGTCGTGCCGGTCAGCCGGGATATCCCGGCTGACTCGGAGTCCTGACCACCGCCCTGTCCATGGGGCACCAGGTCATCGCCGTCCACATGACCTTCCCTGACGAGCTCGATGCAGGGCGGGAAATCCAGCGCAAATAACACGCCTGGCGCCCCGAAGTCCCGTTGGTGCTGCTGGAATCACGGCGCCGGGTGCTCGGCCCGAGCATCGTCGACTACGTGGGCTCCCGCGACGAGGAGCGCGTCATCGTGCTCATCGGCGACCTGCAACCACACCGCCTGTGGCAACGGACCCACACCAACCACCGCGGCGCTGTCATCGCCAGATCCGTCAGCCGACGCACCAACGCGGTGATCTGCCGCCTCGACCTCAAGCTCACCCCGTGAACTTGAGGTCGAGACTCCCGCGCTTGCCATCAAGCAGCCTGCTGAGGTGGCCCCGCACCTGGCCCACGCAACGAGGCGACCAGACCGGCCGATAGCGGGCGGGGAGTTGCACCAGTCAGCCGCTCGTGTGGACACGGGGACGGCCGCGATCCGCCGGACCATCAGGGCTGTCAACCAAGGCGTCGACCAGCTTCTCGCGGCGACCTTGCGCAGCTCGTGGCAGACCGCTGTCTCAAGAATTAGTCTCGGTCAGATTCACACCGGCCGCCGCGTTTCAGCGGGTGTGAGCCTCAGCCCGACATGGGGCGGTATGGTCCGGCTCGATGCACGGGCACTGCACAGCAGCCCGCGCGGAGGAGGATCGCCGTGGCCCATCACCAGCACAGCACGTCGGATGACGGATCCGCGTCGCGGTCGTCGGCGGCTCGTGCTCCGAGGACGCACGACACGGTGAGACTTGCGGTGGTGGTCGCCGCTCTCGGCGTGGTGTTCGGCGATATCGGGACCAGCCCGATCTACACCCTGCAGACGGTGTTCAACCCGAGTGACCCGCATCCGGTCCCGGTCAGCACGGAGAACGTGTTCGGTGTCGTGTCGCTGGTGTTCTGGTCGGTGATGATCATCGTCACGGTCACCTACGTACTGCTGGCCATGCGCGCCGATAACGACGGCGAGGGCGGCATCATGGCGCTGATCACGCTGCTGCGGCGGTGGGGCGGCGGACAGGTGGGCCGGCGGGCGGCGGTCCTGCTGGCGGCACTGGGTATCTTCGGCGCGTCGCTGTTCTTCGGCGACAGCATGATCACCCCGGCGATCTCGGTGCTGTCCGCGGTCGAAGGGCTCAAGGTCGTCCAGCCATCGCTGGAAGAGCTGGTCGTGCCGATCACCGCGCTGATCATCGTAGTGCTGTTCATGGTGCAGCGCCGAGGAACCGCAGTGGTCGGCCAGATGTTCGGCCCCGTGATGATCGTCTGGTTCCTGGCCATCGGCGCGTGCGGCGTGGCGGGCATCGTCAGCCGCCCGGAGATCCTCAAGGCGTTGTCGCCGACCTACGCGCTGACGTTCCTGGTCGGCCATTTCGGCACCGCCTTCTTCGCCTTGGCCGCGGTCGTGCTCGCGGTCACCGGCGCTGAGGCGTTGTACGCCGACATGGGGCACTTCGGTCGCCGGTCGATCACGCGCGCCTGGCTTATCCTCGTCTTCCCGGCGTGCATTCTCAGCTACCTCGGCCAGGGAGCGCTGATCCTCGACGATCCAGCCAACATCAGCAGCCCCTTCTTCCTGCTCGTGCCCGAATGGGGACGACTACTGATGGTGTTGCTGGCCACGGCGGCGACCGTGATCGCTTCCCAGGCGGTGATCACCGGTGCGTACTCGGTCGCGTCCCAGGCCGCCCAGCTCGGCTACCTGCCCAGGCTCAGGATCGCCTACACCTCGGAGTCCACAATCGGCCAGATCTACGTCCCGTGGATCAACTGGCTGCTGATGGTGTCGGTGCTCACCCTGGTCTTGGCCTTCCGCAGCTCGACGGCGCTGGCCTTCGCGTTCGGCATGGCGGTGACCGGGACCATCACCATCAGCACGCTGCTGTTCTTCTACGTCGCCCGCTGGAAGTGGCGCGCGCCGCTGTGGCTGGTCGGCCTCGGCGCGACAGCGCTGATGCTGGTGGACCTGTTGTTCGTCGCGGCCAACCTGACCAAGCTCGTCCACGGCGCATGGCTGCCGCTGCTCATCGGCCTCACCGCGTTCACCGTCATGACGACCTGGCAACGGGGCCGCGAGATCGTCACCGCAGAGCGCGAACGCCACGAAGGTTCGCTGCGTGAATTCATCGACCAACTACGCACCGGGAAGCGGCGCGTCCCCGGCACGGCTGTCTTCCTCAACCGCGGCAAGCAGACCGTGCCGTTGGCCATGCGGGCCAACGTCGAACACAACCGGGTTCTGCACGAGCATGTGATGATCATGTCGATCGAGACCAAGCCGGTGCCCCGCGTTCCGGCCGACGAGCGAATCGTCGCCGACGACCTCGGCTACGCCGACGACGGGATCATCCACGTCACAGCCCGGTTCGGCTACATGGAGACGCCCGACGTGCCCGGCGCACTGGCGATGCTCGACCCGGCCACGACCGAGGGGCAACTGCACCTCGACCAGGCGTCCTACTTCCTGTCGAAGATCGAGCTTCGGCGTGGGAAGGCACCAACGATGGCGCCCTGGCGCAAACGGCTGTTCATCGCCACCTCCTACATCACCGCCGACGCCGCCGAGCACTTCGGCCTACCCCGCGACCGCACGGTCATCATGGGCTCCCATATCGAGGTATAGGTTCGCGGTTCAGCAGCCGCTCTCGGAAGGGAGTTGTCGGCATCAAAGCGTCTGGGCGAGCGCGGAGATCTCCACCGCCGACGTCTTCAGGTCACGTCCGCTCGGTTCCAGATAGCGCGCGAGGAACTCGCGAGGGCCGACATGCTCGACGAGCTGCCAGCCGTACTCGGCGAGGAAGTCCGGCACTCTCCCGGCTCGAACCCGAAGTGCCACAACCTGCGCTGGAGCACGAACCTGCGATACGCCCCTTCAGCTCCGTAGAAGGACAGGCCGTCGAGGAAATCCTTGCGCACGTACGTGAATGCCAGCTGCTGTCTGAACGTGTGGCCAGGAAATCGAACGTTGCGCGCACCCCTGCCTCGGTGAGGTGCTGGGTGACCGCCTCCCAGACGAAGAATGTCTTCCCATCGCCCCGGAAACCGTGGTCCGCGAGCACGTTGGCGAGATCCGCGGTCTCGAAATCGGTCGGTTCCAATGTTACTTGGTCGGGCGCGCGCCCGTAGAGCCTCTCCAAGGCCGCTCGCTTGCGCTTGATGTTTTCCGGAAGGTCCACTTCGTACACCGGAATTCCGTGGCCGAACGGTAATCGGTGGGCGCGGGTGTCCCAACCCGCACCGAGAACCATGACGGCATCGAGCCCGGACTCGACAGCGGCGTTCAAATGGTCGTCAATGAAGCGCTTGCGGCAGAGCATGCTCGCCCCCAGACCCGGAAATTTCCGGTTCACGGCGACCATCCATCGTCGCACGGGCCGCAACCACGTCAGCGCCACGAGCACCTTCGTGCCGGTCGGAAGCAACCGGTAAACGGTCTTGTCGCGGACCAGCGGAACGTCCTCGTACTGGTCCGCAGCGACAATCGCCATCGGCCCCGTCGCCGTCTGCGCAGCTGGATTCGCCATTACGGCCAGTTTTTCCGAACGCCACACGTCTCAGCTCATCGAGCTTGAACGCGAGCAAGACCATGCAGCCCGCCCACCAGGAACTGCGAGCGGCGGGAGGCACAGCCATGTCGACGAGGCCGTTGCATGGAACCGGTGCGCATTCATCGCCGCCATCGAGATGCGTCCGCGAGTTGCGTGGTCTCAACACCGGCGGCTGGCCGCAGGCTCTGATTCGCCTCAGGTGGTTCAACCACCACTGCGCGCCGGGCAAGGCCATCGCCAACAGAAGGAATGTTCCGATCAGAAGCAGTGCGTTGGTCATTTCACCCATCGACCACTTTCACTCGTCCCGTCCCGGCCTGGCCGCGTGACGCGACCGGCTGTCACCGCTGACGCGTTGAGCATGGTTCGTCGAAAGGCTGTCAGGTCGCGGACGGACGAACCCTTGACGGCTGCGTACGACTCCTTGACGTGTCCTTGCCACCAGTTCGGCACGCCGCTGTCCGGCAGAACCAACTCGACCAAGCACGCGGCGCCATGGAGCCGCGTCGTACGTCGAGATGCGCCTCTCCGGGGATCAACCTTTTTGGAGTTACTTGAGGCGACTCGTCGGAGTTGGGATTCTGGCGATCGAGGCGTGACCACATGCGTGCACTCGGGGCGCGAGCGGAGGTGCGCGATGAGCATCTGCGCCGTATCCCATGGGGTCTTGGAACACCGTCCGCTCGATGAGCTCGATGCGTTGCTGCACCGGCAGGACGTCCTGGTCTGGGTCGACCTCGCGGCCACGGATGCGGACACCGAACACGTTCTCAGCGACGTGTTCGGCTTCCATCCGCTGGCAGTGCGTGACTGCCTGGAACGCACCTACGTCCCTAAAGTGCACGTCTACGGCGACCACGTCTTCGTCACGCTGCACGCCCGTTGAGCGGCCGATCCGGGCACGTGCACTACATCGAACTGGCCCAGTTCGTCGGCCCGGGTTACCTGGTGACCGTGCACGGACCGCTGAATCCGGCGGTCGCCCCGGAGGCCGCCATGGTCGAGGTCAACACGGTCCACAATCGACTCGAGGTGGGGCGCCTGCATCCGCCCTGCGCATGCGCGACTTCATCGCAGCCCTGACCACCGAGGCCTGGCGGTTCGAACAGGTGGTCACCGGCGGGAAGGCCGTCGATCCCGTACATCTTCTCGAGGACATGTTCCGCACCCGCCACGGTTTGCTTACAGTCCACACGATGGCGGCCCTGAGCTGCGAGCTCTACCGGCAGGTTGGCCAAGGTCGCCGGAGGCGCCGACGCACAACCCCTCGTCGAGGACCTCGTGGACCGGTTCGCCCGGCTCAGCGCCATGGCCAACGTCCAGAAGCAATACCTGCAGGGGATAATCGACTCCTACCAGGCGCGCACCCACACCAAGATGACGATCGCCGCGGAACGGCTCGCCCTTATCGCCGCCGTGCCCCTCCCGATCACCGTGCTGTCCTCGGTGCTCGGGAAGAACTTGATCGTCAACGACAGCACACGCCCTATCCCGCTGTCGGTGGCGCTCGGCATCATGACGGTCATGTCGGCGCTGCTGCTGGCGTGGGCGAGGCGCAAAGGATGGTGGTGACCCCAGCGTGCGGAGTCACCCTCCCGTCAAGGTTCGCCCGCTAGCTGTAGCAATTGCGTCAAGAGCGCGGTTGCTGGCCGCTCGGCGAGGTTCACTGAGCGGGTCACCGCCGATGGAGGACGGTGCTCATCAGGTCCGGGGGCATCGCGATGGTTGTGTTCCGGCGCGGGGGCTTGGGCCGCCGGTCGGTTGCCGGGCCCGCGACTTCGTCCGCGATCGGCTTCTTCGTGGTCGTGGCGGGCATTGTGCTCGCGGCTACGGTGGCTTGGTGGTCAGACGAGCAGTTGGCCCGTTTTATCGCGTTGGGCGTCGTGGTCGGCGGTTACGGCGCTGCCATCCGCAACGCCGCTGGCGCCCTGGTCACCGCAGTGCTGGGGTGGATGTTGTTCAACGGTTTTGTTGTGCACTCCCTCGGCGATCTCGCCTGGGAGGGTTCCAGCGATGCCGTTCGATTGGCCGCACTGGCCGGTGCGGCGGTGCTCGGCGTGCTCGTCGGCCGGGCCTGGGCTGGCGCCCATGAGCGACCTGAGGTCGTGGAGGCCATCCCGGCTCCCAGGACCGCAGCCGGAGCCGGGCCGTCAGCCCACGACCGACGTCCCATCGCCGGGAGCCGAAGTGCATCGCGCGAGGGGCTGGATCGGGAGCGCTTCCTCGCTCGGGATTGAGAGTTTCGCCGTTCCTCGGGGGGCGTCATGGCGGATGTGGCTTTCGTGGTGTTGAGCATCGTGGTCTTCGTCGTGCTGGGGCTCGTGGTGCGGGTGGTCGAGCGGCTGTGACGGTGGAAAACGTCATCGGCCTGGTGTTGGCCGTGGTGCTGCTGGTGTTCCTGTTGACGGCACTACTGTTCCCGGAGCGGTTCTGAGATGACGACTACGGCCGCCGGGGTCCTGTTCGTGGTGGCCTTGGCACTCGCATTGGCGGCGGCCCACCGGTCGCTGGGCGACTACATGTACCGCGTGTACACCAGCGGTCGGCACCTGCGCGCCGAGCGCTGGTTCTACCGCCTGGTCGGCATCGCACCCGATTCCGGGCAGACGTGGGGCTCGTACGCCCGGAGCGTGCTGGCGCTCTCGCTGGTCTCGGCACTTTTCCTCTACGGCCTTCAGCGTGTGCAGAACTACCTGGTGCTCAGCCTGGGGCACGACGCAGTCCCACCGGAGGTCGCTTGGAACACCGCGATCAGCTTCGTCACGAACACGAACTGGCAGGCGTACTCGGGCGAATCGACGATGGGGCACCTGATGCAGATGGCCGGCCTCGCCGTGCAGAACTTCGTGTCGGCCGCGGTGGGCATGGCGGTGGCGATCGCCGTGGTGCGCGGGCTCACGCGCAGCCGGACCGACGAGCTGGGCAATTTCTGGGTGGACCTGGTCCGGGGCAGCGTGCGGATCCTGCTGCCCATCGCGTTCCTTGCCGCGCTGGTCCTGGTCGCGGGCGGAGCGGTCCAGAACCTGCACGGCGGTCAGACCGTCGCCACCCCGGCCGGCGGTGCCCAGACCATCGTCGGCGGCCCGGTGGCCAGCCAGGAGGCGATCAAGGACCTGGGCACCAATGGCGGCGGGTTCTTCAACGCCAACTCCGCGCATCCGTTCGAGAACCCGACCGCGTGGACGAACTGGGTGGAGATCTTCCTGTTGCTGGTCATCGGGTTCTCGTTGCCACGCACGTTCGGCCGGATGGTCGGCGACCGGCGGCAGGGGTACACCATCGTCGCCGTCATGGGCGCGCTCGCGGTGCTGAGCGCGGCCGCGGTTCAGCTCGCGGAACTGTCCCACCGGGGCACCGTCCCGACTGCGGTGGGCGCGGCGTTGGAGGGCAAGGAAGTCCGCTTCGGCGTACCGGATTCGGGTGTGTTCGCCGCCGCGACGACGTTGACCTCCACAGGCTCGGTGGACTCCTTCCACGACTCCTTCACAAGCCTCGGCGGCGGCGTGCTGATGGTGAACATGATGCTGGGCGAAGTCGCGCCCGGCGGCGTCGGTTCGGGGCTTTACGGGATCCTCGTGTTGGCCGTGCTGACGGTGTTCCTGGCCGGTCTGATGGTTGGTCGAACACCCGAGTACCTGGGCAAGAAGATCGGCAACCGTGAGATCAAACTCGCCGCGATGTCCTTCTTGGCCACGCCTGCGCTGGTCCTGGTGGGCACTGCGGTCACGATGGCGATACCGGCGGGCCAGCAGGCCATGCTCAACACCGGAGCGCACGGGCTCTCCGAAGTGCTGTACGCGTTTACCTCGGCGGCCAACAACAACGGCTCGGCGTTCGCCGGTTTGTCGGTCAACACGCCGTGGTTCAACACCGCACTGGGTTTGGCGATGGCCTTCGGCCGGTTTCTGCCCATCGTCTTCGTGCTCGCGCTAGCCGGCTCGATGGCTCGGCAGCAGCCGGTGCCGGTCTCGGCGGGCACGCTGCCCACGCACCGCCCGCAGTTCGCCGGGATGCTCGCCGGGGTGACGATCATCCTCGTCGCGCTGACCTTCCTGCCGATGCTGGCGCTGGCCCCGTTCGCGGAAGGAATCGGGTGATGACCTCCGCCGCCGCTCCCGGCAGAGTGCACCGAGCGGTCGCCGGGCCGCACCTGATCCAGGCGGGCCTGCTCGACCCGCACCTGCTCGTGCGGTCGCTGCCGGAGGCGTTGCGCAAGCTGAATCCGGCCACCTTGTGGCGCAATCCGATCATGCTGATCGTCGAGATCGGTGCCGCGTGGACGACGGTGCTCGCGGTGGTCGCCCCGTCCTGGTTCGCGTGGCTGATCGTCGTCTGGCTGTGGTTGACCGTGGTTTTCGCGAACCTGGCCGAGGCGGTCGCCGAAGGCCGCGGCAAGGCGCAGGCGGCGACGCTGCGCCGGGCCAAGCGCGAGACCGAGGCCCGCAGGTTGATCGGCTGGCAGCCGGCGGACGCGAAGCAGCGGTGGGAGGTCGTGCCCGCCTCGGACCTGCAACGGGGCGACCGCGTGATCGTCGAGGCGGGCGGGATCATCCCCGGCGACGGGGACGTGCTCGACGGCATCGCGAGCGTGGATGAGTCGGTGATCACGGGCGAGTCCGCGCCGGTGATCCGCGAATCCGGCGGTGACCGCAGCGCGGTAACCGGCGGCACCAGGGTGCTCTCGGACCGGATCATCGTGCAGATCACGCAACTGCCCGGCGAGAGCTTCGTGGACCGGATGATCGCCTTGGTGGAAGGGGCCAACCGGCAGAAGACCCCCAACGAGATCGCGCTGAACATCCTGCTCGCCGCCCTGACGTTGATCTTCCTTCTGGCGGTCGCGACGCTGCAACCGCTGGCGATCTACAGCAAGGCCGTACAGCCGGGCCTGGCCGACAGCCTCACGCTGACCAGCAGCGGGGTGAGCGCAGTGGTGCTCGTCGCCCTGCTCGTCTGCTTGATCCCGACGACGATCGGGGCGCTGCTGTCGGCCATCGGCATCGCCGGGATGGATCGGCTGGTGCAGCGCAACGTCCTGGCGATGAGCGGTCGCGCGGTCGAGGCAGCCGGGGACGTCAACACCCTGCTGCTGGACAAGACGGGCACTGTCACCCTCGGCAACCGCGAGGCGACCGAGTTCCTGCCCGGCGACGGCACCACCCCGGCCGAGATCGCCAATGCCGCGCAGCTGTCCAGCCTCGCCGATGAAACCCCCGAGGGTCGCTCGATCGTCGTGCTCGCCAAGCGCGCCTACCAGCTGCGAGCCCGCGAGGAAGGTGTTGCGGTGCGGGCGAATTTCATCCCGTTCACCGCGCAGACCCGAATGAGCGGCGTGGACCTCGACGACAACGGCGGCACCCGGCGGATCCGCAAGGGCGCCGCCTCGGCTGTGCTGGCGTGGGTTCGCGAGCAGGGCGGCGAGTCGACCGAACACATCGACACCATCGTGCGGCGCATCAGCGCCGAGGGCGGCACCGCGCTGGTCGTCGCCGAGCGCGTCGACCAGCAGCACGCCCGCCTGCTTGGGGTGGTCCACCTCAAGGACGTGGTCAAGACGGGCATGCGGGAGCGGTTCGACGCGATGCGGCACATGGGCATCCGCACCGTGATGATCACCGGCGACAATCCACTGACCGCCAAGGCCATCGCCGACGAGGCCGGCGTCGACGACTACCTCGCCGAGGCCAAGCCGGAAGACAAGATGGCCCTGATCAAGGCCGAGCAGGAAGACGGCCGGCTGGTGGCCATGACCGGCGACGGCACCAACGACGCCCCGGCCCTGGCGCAGGCCGACGTCGGTGTCGCCATGAACACCGGCACCTCGCCGGCCAAGGAAGCCGCCAACATGGTCGACCTCGACTCCAACCCGACCAAACTGATCGAGATCGTCGAGATCGGCAAGCAGCTGCTGATCACCCGCGGCGCGCTGACCACCTTCAGCATCGCCAACGACATCGCCAAGTACTTCGCGATCATCCCCGCCATGTTCGCCGCGGTGTACCCCGGGCTCGATGCGCTGAACGTCATGCGCCTGGCCAGCCCGGCGTCGGCGATCCTGTCCGCGGTCGTCTTCAACGCGCTGGTCATCGTGGCGCTTATCCCGCTGGCGCTGCGGGGCGTGCGGTATCGGCCCGCCAGCGCCGCCCAGCTGCTCAGCCGCAACCTCTCCCTCTACGGCCTAGGGGGGATCGTGACGCCGTTCCTCGGCATCAAGCTCATCGACCTGGCCGTCCAGTTCCTCCCCGGGATGTCGTGATGCACCTTCCGATCTGGCTCCGCCGCCACCTCGCCGCACTGCGGGTGCTGCTGGTGTGCACGGTGGTGTTCGGCCTGGCCTATCCGCTGGCAGTCCTGGCGATCGCGCAGCTGCCGGGCCTGCACGACGAGGCCGAGGGGTCGATGGTCCGCTCCAGCACCGATGTCGTCGGCAGCCGGATCATCGGCCAGTCCTTCACCGACGGCCAAGGCCGGGCACTGCCGCAGTACTTCCAGAGCCGCCCGAGCGCCGCCGGCGAAGGCTACGACCCCACCGCCAGTGGCGCGAGCAACCTCGGCCCCGAGAACATCGCCGACACCCTCGCGGCGCCAGGACACCAGGCCAAGCAGAGCCTCCTCACCCTGGTGTGCTCGCGGAGCAAGGAAATCGG
The DNA here is from genome assembly GCF_053599315.1 of Saccharopolyspora sp. NPDC000995. Lineage (NCBI taxonomy): Bacteria > Bacillati > Actinomycetota > Actinomycetes > Pseudonocardiales > Pseudonocardiaceae > Saccharopolyspora > Saccharopolyspora sp. NPDC000995. The sequence goes on along the minus strand of NZ_JBSFLZ010000107.1, from coordinate 5,107 downwards.
CGAGCGGGAGGGAGTCGACGGCTCGCGTCCGTACTGCACGCCAAGCGGGGTCGGCGCCGTGCTCGCCGTGTACTCGGCGGGGCCTGCCGTGACGCGCGTGGTCAGCGTCAACGAGGCCTGCCCGATCGCGCCGTTCCTGGCCACCTACCGGGGAGTTCGCGTCGAATGCGCGCAGCCCGGCGAGGACTACTCTGCCGGGCGCCTCACCCCGATCCGCGGCGGCGGCCCGGCCACCCCGGCTGTCCCCGCCGATGCCGTGACTGCCAGCGGCAGCGGCCTCGACCCCGACATCTCCCCGGCCTACACGCTGCTGCAGGCACCCCGGGTTGCCGCGGCCCGTGGCGTGAGCCTGCAGCAGGTGCGCACACTGGTTGCACAGCGCACGACCGGCCGTGCCCTGGGTTTCCTCGGGGAACCCGCGGTCAACGTGGTGGACCTCAACCTCGCGCTCGACCACGAAACCGCGCCTCGGAGGTGAGGCCGATGCCACGAGGACGGCTGCGCGTCTACCTCGGCGCCGCGCCCGGTGTCGGCAAGACCTACGCCATGCTCTGCGAGGGCCACCGCCGCCAGGAGCGGGGCACCGACGTGGCCGTGGGATTCGTCGAAACCTACGGCCGCCCCCGCACCACCGAACTGCTCGACGGCATGGAGGTCCTACCCCGCCAAGCCCTCGGCTACCGCGGCACGACGTTCACCGAGCTCGACGTGGATGTGGTTCTCGCCCGCCGCCCGCAGGTCGCGCTGATCGACGAGCTCGCCCACACCAACGTGCCCGGGTCCCGCAACACCAAGCGCTGGCAGGACATCGAGGAGGTCCTCGACGCGGGCATCGACGTCATCTCCACGGTGAACATCCAGCACCTGGAATCGCTCAACGACGTCGTCGAGCACATCACCGGAATCCCGCAGCGCGAAACCGTGCCCGACGAGGTGGTGCGCCGCGCCGAACAGGTCGAGCTCGTCGACATGACCGCCGAAGCCCTGCGCCGCCGCATGGCCCACGGCAACGTCTACCCGCCCGAGAAGATCGACGCGGCCCTGAGCAACTACTTCCGCGTCGGAAACCTCACCGCACTGCGCGAACTAGCACTGCTGTGGCTGGCGGACAAAGTCGACGAACAACTCGACCGCTACCGGGCGGCGCACGACATCACCGGCACCTGGGAAGCCCGCGAACGCGTCGTCGTAGCACTCACCGGCGGCCCCGAGGGCGACACGTTGATCCGCCGCGCCGCCCGCATCGCGGAACGAGCCCGGGGCGCGGACCTCCTAGCCGTGCACATCGTGCGCGGCGACGGGCTCTCCGACGCCAACCCCACGCACCTGGCCCGGCAACGCGCCCTGCTCGAAGACCTCGGCGGCACCTACCACCAGGTCGTCGGCGAGGACGTCCCCAACGCGCTGCTCGACTTCGCCCGCGGCGTCAACGCCACCCAACTCGTGCTCGGCGCCTCCCGCCGCGGCCGACTCGCGCAGATGTTCTCCCGGGGCGTGGGCGTCACCACCACCGCGCGCTCCGGCCCCATCGACGTCCACATGGTCACCCACGAGCACGTCGGCCACCGGCAGTGGCTACCCACCCTCGCCCCGGGCGTCGGCTGGCCCCGACGCATCGGTGGATTCGCCTTGGCCGCACTCGGCATCCCGCTGCTGACAACGCTGTTGACCGCCGTTGCGGAGAACCTGTCCCTGCCCAGCGAGATCCTGCTGTTCCTCGTGTTCGTCGTCGGCATCGCGCTCCTCGGCGGGTTCTGGCCGGCCATCGCCGCCGCACTGGCCGGTTTCCTGGTACTCAATTACTACTTCACCCCGCCGCTGTACGTGTGGACGATCGCCGACCCGGACAACCTCCTCGCGCTCATCGTCTTCGTCATCGTGGCCATCGCGGTCAGCGCCGTCGTGGACCTCGCGGCTCGCCGCGCCCGGGAAGCCGCCCGCGCCCGAGCCGAAGCCGCCGTCCTGTCCAACCTCGCCGGCAGCGTGCTGCGCGGCGAACACCCACTGACGGCCCTGCTCACCCGGCTCCGCGAAACCTTCGGGCAAGACTCAGTCACCCTGCTGGAGCGGCAGCCCGAAAGCGGCCGCACCCCCGAAGAACAACACGACCCCCGAGCCTGGCACGTCGTGGACGCCATCGGCTCACCGCCGTGTTCCAGCCCGGACGCCGGCGACACCCACATCGCAGTAGGCGACGACCTCGCGCTCGCACTGCGCGGACCGACCCTGCCCGCCGCGGACCGCCGCGTCCTCGAAGCCTTCGCCACCCAGGCCGCCGTCGCGCTCCACCAGCACCGGCTCACCCAACAAGCCGAGCAAACGCGACAGCTCGCCGACGCCAACCGGATGCGCACCGCCCTGCTCGCAGCCGTCAGCCACGACCTACGCACCCCGCTGGCCTCCGCGACCGCAGCGGTCGAAAGCCTCCGCAGCGACGACGTCGCCTGGAGCACCGAAGACGAAGCCGAGCTCCTCGACGCCGCCTACCAATCGCTGACCCGCTTGGACCGGCTCGTCGCCAACCTCCTCGACATGAGCCGGCTGCAAGCCGACACGCTCGGCATCGCCACCCAACAGCTCGCCGTCGCCGACACCGTGCCCCAAGTCCTCGACGGACTGGAAACCTCCGGCCACGTGCAGGTCCAGGTTCCCGAGGCCCTGCCCGACGTCTTCGCCGACCCCGGCCTGCTGGAACGAGTCCTGGCCAACCTCCTCTCCAACGCCCTGCACTACAACCCTCCCGGCCAGGCCGTGCTCGTGACCGCCAGCGCGCTCGCCGACCACGTCGAAGTCCGCATCATCGACCGCGGCACCGGCATCCAGCCCGACGACTACGACAAGGTCTTCCTGCCGTTCCAACGCCTCGGCGACCACGACAACCACACCGGCGTCGGCCTCGGGTTCGCACTCGCCCGCGGGCTCACCGAAGCCATGAACGGCACCCTCACACCCGAAGAAACCCCCGGCGGGGGACTCACCATGGTCCTGACCCTCCCCACCGCCAACACACCCGCGATCCCCGAACAAACCACCGGCGAACCCGAAACCGTCGAGCATGCGACGAGGCGCCACGGGAGCCCGCCATGACCCGCCTTCTCGTCGTCGACGACGACCACCAGATCCTCCGGGCGCTGCGCATCAACCTCCGCGCCCGCCACTACGCCGTCGCCATCGCCGCGGACGGCCACGCGGCACTGCGCCGCGCCGCCGACTGGCACCCCGACCTCGTCGTGCTCGACCTCGGCCTGCCCGACATCGACGGCGTCGACGTCATCCACGGCCTCCGCGGCTGGACAACCATCCCGATCATCGTGCTTTCCGGCCGCTCCAACAGCCGCGACAAAGTCGGCGCCCTCGACGCCGGCGCCGACGCCTACATCACCAAACCCTTCGGCGTCGACGAACTCCTCGCCCGCATCCGCGCCGTGTCCCGCCGCCACACCACCGACACCGCCACCGCCACCGTGCCCATCGGCGACTACATCGTCGACCTCGCCAACAAAGCGGTGCGCAACAAGACCGGCGCCGAAGGACCGCACCTCACCCCGACCGAGTGGCAACTGCCGCAAATCCTGTTGCACGCCCCGGGAAAACTGATCATCCAGCAACAAATCCTCACCCAGGTGTGGGGCCCCACCTGCACCCGCAACACCCACTACCTGCGCCAGTACATGGCCAACTGCACCGAAAACTCGAAACCAACCCCGACCGCCCCCGCCACCTGCGGAACCGAAGCCGGCATGGGCTACCGCTACCAACCCTGACCCACCGGCACCCCTGCGGCCTGAGCCAACGGTGTAGCCGTGCGCGACCGCCGATCCTCGCCGTCGCCCAGCACACAGGCCGTACTGGCGCAGACCTCGTCCGCGGCATCGCCGCGGGTTACGTGTGGTAGGTCGATCTGGTGCGCGGAATCTGTGTGCACAAGCACAAGATCGACCGCATCGCGCACCTCGGCCCGTCGGTGGCCGGTGGGATCGGCGTGTTGCTCGGGCTGGACGTCGGTACGGTGTATCAGGCCATCGGGCAGGCCCTGCACACGACGACGACCCGTCAGTCCCGCAAGGGCGAGATCTCGTCGTGGAAGGCCTACGCCCCCGCGTTCGCCGGGAAGGCCGCGATCGAAGCCGTGGACCGCGTCATGCGTGGTGAAGGTGCTACGAGCCCAATCTACGAAGGTGAAGACGGCTTCATCGCCTGGCTGCTGAGGTCCGGGAGCCGAGTACACCGTGCCGCTTCCCGCGCCGGGTGAAGCCAAGCTCTCCATTTTGGACACCTACACCAAGGAGCATTCCGCCGAGTACCAGAGCCAGGCGCTGATCGACCTGGCGCGGCGGCTCGGCCCGCAAATCGGCGAGACCGGCAAGGTCGAGCGCATCGTCATCCACACCAGCCACCACACCCACTACGTCATCGGCTCGGGCGCCGGTGACCCGCAGAAGTACGAGGCGAGTCGCGAAACCCTGGACCACTCGATTCTCGGCGCGAACGCTCCCGCTGAAGACGATAACTTGCCCGAGGTCAAACCATGCCAAGGCGTTGCGCCTATTCGCGGTTCTCCCGTCGGTCGTGGCGATCACGCAGCGCCGGCGACACGGGCTGCCTCCGCTGCAGCCCCGCGATGACCTCGGCTACGGGGAGAACTTCCTGTACATGACGCTCAGCGTGGTTCCGGGGCCGGTGATAGTGGCCCGCCCACATCACCGAGCAGCTCGCGTCCAACAGCCTGATCCGCCCGTCGAGTACCTACAGCGGCAAGACGCAGCGCGCGATCGCCCGGTCCTGATGTCCTAAGAGTTCCTAACAAAGGATTTTGATGTGTCGGTAGCAGATATGCGCAGGCGCCGCATGCCGTGGTACCAGGCGATCGTGCGCTCGACGACCCACCTGACCGTGCCGAGTCCGGAGCCGTGGTCGGTTCCGCGTTGGGCGATCTGCGGGTCGATCCCCATGTCACGCAACTCATCGCGGTGTTTGGCGGAGTCGTAGGCGCGGTCGGCGTACAGCGCGTTGGGCCGGCGACGGGGGCGCCCCCGTCTGCCGCGCACCGGCGGGATCGCCTTGACCAGTTTGAGGAGTTGGGTGACGTCATTGACGTTGCCGCCGG
>NZ_JBSFLZ010000106.1:0-26026 GCF_053599315.1 Saccharopolyspora sp. NPDC000995 | reverse complement strand
CTTCGTGTGGACCAAAACCGCCGACGAGATCCTGGACAACCTCGCCAACTACTGCACACGAATTAACCAACTGACCAACGACTCAGAACACTAGGTCAGATCGCTGCGTTCAGACCCCGGGCGACGCTGGCGCGCAAGTTCAGTGCGGGCGGTCACGAGGTTGAGGTCGCGAACTCCCGGGGTCCCGAGACCATCGGTGCCGACGTGCTGGAGTTCGGGGCGCGCGCGGTGACGGCTGCCGATGCCGTACGGGGCAAGGATGTGGTCATCCTGTCTGTCCCCTTCCTCGTGGGGGTCGATGGCTCCCCGGCCAGCCAGGCTGCGTTGCAGTTCGCCTTCGCCGCTGCAGCCCAGCGCAAGACCGAGCTGGTCGCAATGCGGGTGTGGCACGAGGAGGGCTTGCTCGCCGCAACCGTACCTGCGGCCGATCGGGAGCAAATCCGACCAGCAGTAGCCCACGGCCTCTTGCGACGAAGAGGCTCGCCCATCCCTGCAGGTTCACCAGCGTCCCGTTGGCGGGCCGATGTGGCTGTGTCGTTGCACGGAGGCGGGCTGCTCTGCCCGCACCGCCGCAACCCGCCTCACCAGGCTGCCCTGGCCGCTGCTGCCCGTCGGAGTGACATTCCACCGGGTGCTGCTATTGGCTTCGGTCGGGCTCACCGCAGTGCTCGGAGATCGTGGTGCGAGCACAGCGTTCCAGTCGGATGGCGGCATCCCAGTCCGCGCCTGTCGGGTAGATCGGTTCGCCGATGGTCACGTGGACAGCGCCATGATGAACGAAACGGTGCTGACCGGGCGGGTAGATGTCGCGGGTACCGTGAATCGCTACCGGGACCACGGGCCGCCCGCTGCGTGCGGCGATGACGAAGGCGCCCATGTGAAACGGTCGCAAGCCCGGGACCGGGGACAACCCGCCCTCGGCGAAGATGATGAGTCGTTGGCCTTCCCTTGCCGCGCGGGTCAGGCGGTCGGTGTCGGCCACGCCCTGCTCGCGGTCGGGCCGCTCAACGAACAGGGTCCCCACACGTCGCAGCAGAAGCCCGATCATCGGTTTGGTGGCGAAAACTTCGCCCGCGACGAACGTGTACCGGCCTGGCAATGCCGCGATGAGTGCGATGCCGTCAAGATAGCTGGGGTGGTTGGCGACTACGACACAAGCGGGCGTGCATACGAGTTGGTCGGCGTGGGCCACGATCAGCCGCGTACCGGTAAGGTGCGCCAGGCTTCGGGCGGCCCGGCGGGCGATCAGCGGTGCGGCCTTGGGGAACAGAGCCGCCGCGAGCAGCGTCGGCCCACCGACGGCGACCGCCAGGAACCAGCACCAGACCGTGAAGGCCGCACCACCCGCCTTCCGCCCTGCCCGGCGGAACCTGGCCGTTGTCGCCTCCGCACGAAAGCAGGCCCACTGCCACCACAGTGGACGGACTGGCGCGCCTAATTCTCCCCGCTCGTAGGATTGACGGCTGGCGGCGCGGCGGATCTTTCCGCTGGAGGTCTTGGGCACTGTGCCAGGTGGCGCGAGGACAATATCATCGGGTGCCGCGTCGAGAAGATCAATCGTCGTGGCAGCGATGCGTTCGCGCAGCCGGCCGAGTTCCGCCTTCTCTGTCTGGCGGGTCTCGGCGAGCACAACGAGCCGCTCGGTGTTGCCGGTATGTCTGGTGCTGGCGAACACCGCGACGCAGCCCTTGCGGATTCCGGGGAGGTCACCAACGGCTGCCTCCAGTTCTTCGGGGTGCAGGTTGCGTCCGGCCCGGATGATGAGGTCCTTAACCCGGCCGGTGACATAGAGTTCGCCGGCGTCGAGGTATCCGAGATCACCGGTGTCCAGCCAGCCTCGACGCACCAGGGCCTTGGTTTCGCGCGGATTGTGGAAATAACCCTGGGTCGCTGATGGCCCCCGGAACTCGATGCGGCCCTCGCGCCGGTCGCCGAGCTCGTTGCCTGCGGTGTCGACAACCCGGATGTCGTGGCCCACGATCGGCACGCCGCAGGCCACGAACCGCAGCGCATCGGGATCGTCCGCAGCGGCCCGCAATGCCCGTCCCGAACGCGCGAACTCCTCTCTGACGACCCGATCCACGACCGGTCCACGCTGCATCGGCGGGAACGTAAGACCCACGCATGACTCGGCGAGCCCATACACAGGAGTCAACGCCTGCCGACGGAACCCGTAAGGCCGGAAACGCTCCGCGAACCGCGTCAGGGTGTCCGCGTGCACCGTCTCGGCGCCGTTGAACGCCACCCGCCACGAGCTGAGATCCAGTCCTTCCAACTCGGATTCCTCGATCTTGCGCAGGCACAGCTCGTAAGCGAAATTCGGTCCCGCAGAAAGCGTTCCTCGGTGCGTGTGGATGGCCTGCAACCACCGAGAGGGCCGGGACAGAAAGGTCGACGGCGGCATCACCACCAGCGGAAGTCCAAAGTAGAGGCTGGACAGCCAGGCCCCGATCAAACCCATGTCGTGATACAGCGGAAGCCAACTGACGAACACATCAGCGGTAGACACCTGCGTGGCCTGAGCCATCGCCCGGATATTGGACAGCAGGTTGGCATGGGTGAGCACCACCCCCTTGGGGTTGCCGGTACTGCCTGAGGTGTACTGCAACAACGCCACATCGGCAGCGTCCCGCCCGACTTCGTTGGCCGCACCGTCCTCCGCCAGCTCGACGGGCGTGACGACATGCCGCAGCGAGGCGACCTGGCCCCGCACCAGCCGCCCAAGCCGGGCAGTCCCGGGGTCGGTCACCAGCAAGGTCGCCCGGGCATTGTCGAGGATGGCCACCTGCCGACGCAGGTGGTCGGCCAGCTGCGACCGCCGCATCGGAGGGTAGATGGGCACCGGCACCCCACCGGCCAGGAGCACCCCGGCGAAGCTGGCGAAGTAGTCCCGCCCCGTGGGAAGCATGAGCGCCACCGCATCACCGAGACGAAGCTCCCGGGCCTGCAAGCCCGCAGCCACACGAGCAGCGCTGCGTTGCAGATCGCGGTAGCTGAGTACCTCGGCGGCCTCCTCGTGGACGATCCGCATGTGCTGCCGGTCCGGGTGAGCACCGACGTGCCAGGCCAGCGCCTCGGTCACGGTGGCGATCGTGTCAGGAATCCGTTCAGCTGGGGGCGGCAGCGCATACCGCCCCTGCCGCAAGTGAAGGACACCCGTCTGCGGGGCGCTCCGAATGGTCCGAAGGAGATCGCGAGGTGTCTCGATGACGCCGAGCGTGCCCACCGGCAGGCTGACGCCGAAGACGCCTTCGACGCGGGACAACAGCTCAGCGAGCGCGAGGCTGTCGAGCCCAAGCTCACGGTCAAAACCGCTGTCCAGCGTCGCCGCCGCAGCAGCGTCGGCGGAGCGACGCTCGACCACCATTTCGCGAACCACAGCCAGTAGCAACTCCCCCTCGCCCGGAGCAACTGCCGGTTCGGCTTGCCTCATCGCGGTCCTTCTCGTCGCTGTCGTGCGGGTCGTCAGGTCATTTAGAGGAGCCGACGCAGCGTTATAGGCGGCAGCTAGCCGGGGATGCGAGTGAGCGGCGGGCACTCCCATCTGGCGTCGATTACTTCGGTGTGGGGCCGGTACATCCGGAGGACTGGGAACCAGGTGCCCGTTTTGGGGATGGGCAGCCAGTTGGTGTCCGTCATCCCGCCAGGCGGCTCGGGCTGCAGGTGGAGCGTCAGGTCACCGTCCGAGTCGATGCTCAGCCCTGGGGTCCGGTCGCCGATTGAGTAGCGGTCGGCCTTGTTGGGCACGAGGTTCATGTCCTCTCCGTAGACCGTCACCGACCAGAACGCGTCCACCGGAGGCAGGTGGTCCTTGTCGAAGTGGAGCTCGTAGCGTCCGCCGCCGGTGAGTTTGTTGCCCTCGGCGTCTTCGAAGTTGACCAGGTAGACGGCCTCGGCAGGATCGTTGGCGGTGATGCCGATCAAGGACTGGTCGGCTGCACGCTTGAGGAAGTCGTCGCCGAAGCGGCCCATCTGCGGTGGCGGATAGCGCCATCCGTTGACGAAGTGCGCCCAGTCCCCGCTGAAGATCTGCTGCTCCAGCATCGGACCTCCCACGGCGGCGGCACGAATCAACCCGTCCTTGACCGCCTGCGGCTGTTCCTCCACGTCCAGGCCGGGCCCCACGCCGATTTCCGCGAACTGCCTGAGCAGGACCTCGTGGTGAACCGGTGGAGGATTTTCGGCGAGCATCGCGTTGAGCGTCTTCCACGGCCCCAGGGGATCTTCTGACGCTTCAATCGGTTTGAGCACGTCACGCCGTTGCGGAACTCTTGGGCGCTGCTTGCCGAACTGGCTGAGCGGAACCAGGCGGTACTGCCGCTGGAGCGCTCGAACATGTGGCAGGTCTTCCTTTCCGCTCACCAGTGTCCGGCCGAGAACGAGGATCCACGGGCTCGTAGCGCTCTGCAGGCGCCGCACCTCGCGGGGGAGGTCACCGTCCCAGCCAGGCCCCACCAGAGCGAAATGGCCGGCACGCGGTCCGGTGGTGCGCTGGCCGACGTAATCGAAGTTGTCCGAGGTGATACTGACGAGCTCGAAGGTGAAGTACCGGTCGCCCATGCCGGGATGGGAAAGGATGACCGGTTCCCGGCTCAGGTCGACCCACGCCTCTGAGTAGAGGGTGTCGTTGTTGGGGCAACCGCCGTCGCGATAGGTTGCGTCGATGAGCCGCTGGGCGTGCCAGAAGTGGTTGACCGGTGCATACGGAACAACGGCAGGATCTCGTTCCTGCGTCACCCAGTTGTATCGGATCCGGGCGTTGTAGATGTAGGGAAAGCCGTAGACGAAGGCTTGTTCCCCGAGAGTGTAGGCGTACTCGCGACGCCAGTCGTCGATGTGGCCCGTCATGATCGGCGCTACCGTCCGCCAGAGCGTCGGTAGTTCCCTCGGCAGGCGGACTGCTTGATCGATCACTGCTTTGGGATGCGTGATCGCGTGTGCGGCGGCCCGGCCGGCGGCATTGGCCGCACGCGTCACAGCAGCCGTCGCACCGACCGGATTACCGGGTATGCGCTCCCACACGTGCTGCTTCGCAGCAGACATCAGGTCCCCCTCCACATCGTTTCCGCTAACGACGGCGCCCCTCGCCGGTAGCAAAGAAGAACGAGCCCCAACCCGCTCCCGGCACCAGCCAGCAGCGTGCGCCGCACAATTGGCCGCCAACAAGGGCCGAAGGGCCACGACTGCTCAAGCATCGGCCCGCTGTCCTTTCGGCTAGTGCCACAAGGCCTGTGCAGCCGCTGATCGCCTCACTGCGCCCGGGCAACTGGGATCCTTGACGTGATCAGCACGCTCAGCAGGCCAGCCTCGGCGAGGTCGGCACCGCCGAAGAAGACCTGCAACGCAATGGCGCCTTGTAGCGCCAGAAAGCCCACCCCGGATACCCGACGGCCGGGACACTCAAAGACAAGCCGAGATAGTCCAGCACCCAGCTCAGCACCGCGAGCATGGTGATGACCACCCACGGGGCCGCTGGGGTGAAGCAACCGCATCCGTTCCGACACTCGTCGCACGTCGCGCCGGGATCGGTCGCCCAGGCAGTCGGCACGTTCGGCAGAAGGCCGGGCTTGCGAGGCAGATCCCAAGCTGGTCGGCGGCGCGACACGGACTTGAGCGGCTGTTCGCTCATCCTTTGACAACGCCGAGTGGGACCAGCCGCGCCACCGGTTTGGCCAGCCTCGCTTCATGACAGGCACGCACTACTTCGTCGATGTCTTTGTAGGATTCCGGCGCTTCTTCCACGAGTCCCCGGGTCGAGGCACCCCGGACGAGGATGCCGGCGGCGGCCATCTCGCTACTGAGTTTTTCGATGGGGACGTGGCGTGCGGCAGCGTGCCTGCTAAGCACTCGGCCGGCCCCGTGACAGGCGGAATGGAAAGCCGGACTCGCCTCGACACCCACCAGCACATACGACGCGGTGCCCATCGACCCGGGAACCAGCACTGGCTGACCGTACGGTGCGAGGTCAGCAGGCAGTTCCGGGTGGTGTGGTGGGAATGCTCGGGTGGCGCCCTTGCGGTGCACGCACAAGGTCCGCAGTTGACTGTCGACCGGATGTGTCTCGATCTTCGCGAGATTGTGCGAGACGTCGTAGAGCAGCGCCAACTCGCCGAGCCCGGCCGCGGCGAACGCCCCTCTGATCGCATGGGTGAGCGCCTGCCGGTTGGCCATCCCGTAGTTGGCCGCTGCGGCCATGGCGGCCAGGTAACTTTCTCCTTCCGGAGACCGCACTGGGACGCACGCGAGTTGGCGGTCGGGAACGTCGATGTCATAGCGGTGCATCGCGACTTCCATCAGTCGGACGTAATCGGTGCATACCTGATGTCCTAGGCCTCGTGAACCGCAGTGCACCAGGACGCACACGGAACCGGTGCGCAAGCCGAACGCCTCGGCGGTCGTCGGGTCCAGGACGTGGTCCACGGCTTGGACCTCGGCGAAGTGGTTGCCGGACCCGAGACTGCCGACCTGCCGCGCGCCACGCTCCCGAGCGCGCGTACCGACCTTCTCGAGGCCGGCGCCGGGCATCGTGCCGCCGCTCTCGCAACGCCTAAGATCATCCGGAATCCCCATGCCACGGGCTACCAGGTGCGCGGCGCCGGCCACCAAGATGTCATCGAGTTCGTCGGCGCTGCACCGGGGTAGCACGCCACCAGGCCCTGTGCCACGTGGGATCACCCGTCCCAATGCGTTCATCAGTTCGCCGAGTTCACCGCGCAGGTCGTTCCTGTCGATCCGCGAGACCAGAAGGCGGACGCCGCACGAGATGTCGAAGCCCACTCCGCCCGGGGAAACGACGCCCTCGTCTTCGATGTCGGTTGCCGCAACGCCACCGATCGGGAAGCCGTATCCCCAATGCACGTCCGGCATGGCGTATGAGGCGTCCACAATCCCCGGCAGGCACGCCACATTCACCACTTGGTCCAGGGCTCGATCGCCGACGGCAGCGGGCAGCAATGCCCTGGTCGCGAACACCACGCCCGGCACTCGCATCTGCCCGTGACGCGGCACCAGCCACCGGCACCGGCCTTGCAAAACAAGCTCCACCAACGCCATTCACTCCGATCGGATTCTGCGGGAACGACCCGAACCGGGATTCGACTTGGACGTCATAGGGGCCGTTGCTGCCCGGGGAACCACCAGTCCGGTGGCGGGGGTCTGGTGTCGGGCTCCCATGTGAGGTCGGCCCCTGCGGGCAGCGCGGCGGTGAGGCTGTGGTCGGTCAGTACGCGGGCGATGTCCGAGGGACAGATGATGCCGCGGAGTTCGCCCGCGCTGCAGACGAGGATCCGGCCTCGGCTGGCTTGTGTCATGCGAGGCAACACGAGCGCCAAAGGTTCCCCCGGCCCGGCCACTGCGATCTTCTCCACCGGGCAGACCACCTGTCCCAGCGTGGTCCCGCCGCGAGCCTCCACCGGCACGGCGCGAAGGTGCTGGAGGGTCACCAGCCCGCGCAGCTGTCCGTGCTCGTCGAACACCGGATACGTCGAGTGTCGATGAGACTCGACGGCATCGCGGAAGAACCCTTCCACCGACTGCCTGGCCTCCACGGTCTCGACGGGGCTGGACATCACGTCCCCGACCGAGATCCCGGCCAGAGCCACGCCGATGCGGGCCTGGCGTTCCTCAGCGGAAGCCATGTTGACGATGAAAAGGCCCATCAGCACCAACCACAGCCCGCCGGTGCTGCGCCCCAGCACCTCGGCGAGGCCCGCGACGATCAACAGGAACCCGAATCCGCGTCCCGCCCACGACGACCACACCGCCGCCCGGAACCGATCACCACTCAACGCCCACAACGCCGACCGCAACACCCGGCCGCCGTCCAGCGGTGCCGCGGGCACCAGGTTGAACACCGCCACTACGGCGTTGAGCACCGCCAGATAGCCGAGCACGGCCACGATCAACTCATCGGCACCCAGCCGAATCGCCATCCAATCGCCCGCGCCGAACACCAGCGCGAGCACCGCGCTGGACATCGGACCGACGACCGCGATGCGGAAGTCGGCTCCAGCAGTGCGAGCCTCGCCCCGAAGCCGCGCCACCCCACCCAGCAACCACAAGGTGATGCCCTCCACCACAACACCGTTGCGTCGGGCGATGACCGAATGTGCGAGCTCGTGCAGCAGCACCGAACACACCAACAGCACCGCGGAGACGATCCCGGCGAGCGCGTAAGCAAGTGGCGCGTGTCCGGGAAAGGCGACCGGTAGCCAATACACTCCCAGGCCGACGGCCACCAGTGCGACGATGCCGACCACGCTCCAGTGCAAGCCGATCCGCACCCCGGCGAACCGTCCCAACGGAATCGTGTCCCTCATCGCTGTCACCCCGCCTTTTATCCGCGGAGCACCGCGACGGTGCAGTGCGCGGCGTGCACCACAGCGTGGCTGACCGACCCCAGCACAGCCCGGCGGATCGGGCCCCGGCCACGGCTGCCGACAACCAGTAATCCTGCGTCCTGCGAAGCCTCGACGAGCGCTTGCGCCGGACGCTGCACTGTGACCACCTTGCGCACCGCGACATCGGGATAGCGTTCCGCGCACCCCGCCAGAGAGCGCGACAACAGCTCCGAGGCTTCCCGCTGTGCCTCATCATGATCCAGATCCCAATCCGGAACGTGATCCAGCGGCAGGTCGCTCCAGGCGTGCACAGCGACCAATCGACAACGGTGCCGGGAAGCGAAATCGAATGCGAAGTCGACCGCGCGCACACTGATCGGTGAGCCGTCCACGCCCACGACGACCTGCGGGGCTTCCCGCCTGGCCTGGTCACCGCTGCGGGTGATGATCACCGGGGCACCTGTCGGGCGGGTGAGCAACTCGGCCGCTGTCGAGCCGACCAAGACCAGATCCGGGCTGCCGATGCCCGAGGAACCCACCACCAGCAACTCGGCGTGCTCGGATTCCCGGGTCAGCACCTCGACCGGTTCGCCGGAGAGCACTTCGGTCCCTATCTCCAACTCGGGCGCGATCTGGAGACACTGTTGCACGACCGCATTCAACTCCCGGCGCATGGCCTGCTGAAGCGGCTCGTAGGGCTCTGCTTTGCCTGACCGGCGAAAACGGGTGAGTTCCAGCAACGGCCGGGGGAACACGTGCACGAGCAGCAGCGGTCGATGCCTGCTGGCGGCTTCCCGAGCGGCCCACCTCGCGGCGTGCCGGGATGATTCCGAAGCATCAAGCCCCACAAGGACCTCATGACCAACTTCCGACACCGGATCGGCCTCCCCGATCAACCACGACGCAATGAGCAGAAGAGCCATTAACTGGCGATTCCCCTGCGCTCGGGTGCGCGGATCGTTGCGCCTTAGGCCCCGCGCCCGACTGCCGCGAGATGGCTGGCGAACCAGTCGCGGGCGAGTTCCGCAGCCTCGTCCAGAGTCCCTTCCTCTTCGAACAGGTGGGTCGCTCCCGGCACGACCGCCAGGCGGTTTTCACACCGCAACAGGGTTTGTGCTTGCTGGTTGAGCCCGAGCACCGCGTCATCCCGGCTGCCCACGATCAGCAGCGTCGGTGCCTGCACCGCGGCCAGCCGCTCAGCAGCCAGGTCCGGTCGGCCGCCGCGGGAGACCACAGCATTCACCAGGTCCGCTGCCTCGGCAGCCGCCCACAGCGCCGCCGCGGCACCGGTGCTCGCGCCGAAGTACCCGACGCCGAGGTGTCGGGCTTCCGGCTGGGGGTTCAGCCACCTGGTGACCTCGACCAGCCGAGACGCCAGCAGTTCGACGTCGAAGACGTTCCTGCGATCGAACTCCTCGGCCCCGGCGAGCAGGTCGAACAGCAACGTCCCCAACCCTGCGCGGTTGAGCTTCCGTGCCACGTAGCGGTTGCGGGGGCTGTGCCTGCTGCTGCCGCTGCCGTGCGCGAACACCACGATCCCCTGGGCTCGCTCGGGCACGCTCAGATGTCCCGCCAGCCGCACCGGACCGACCGCGACCTCGACCTCTTCATCCCGCAACCACGCATCGGGATCGCCTGCTGTGGTTGGTGCCGCAGTGGGCGCGGGATGGGCCTGCGCGGCCCGGTCGAGCAAGTCGACCACTTCCGCGTCCGAGGTTTGGCTGAAGTCCGCGTACCACTGGCCGATCGCCCAGAACCCCTCAGGTGTTTCCTGACATACCAAGTCGTCCACGGATTCCCGCAGCCTCTCCAGCGCACTGCGCGGGGCTACCGGCACCGCCAAAACCACCCGCGCCGCGCCCTGCGCGCGGGCCACGCGGCAGGCCACCGCCGCGGTGGAGCCGGTCGCGATCCCGTCGTCGACGATGAGCGCCGTCCGCCCTGACAGCTCCGCCCGCGCACGACCGTCCCGGAACCGCTGGGCCCGTCGGTCCAGCTCGACGCGCTCTTGTTGTTCTACCTCTGCCAGCTCGTCGGGCCGGACGCCGGTTCGCCACATCACTTCGTCGTTGATGATGCGGACATCGCCCTCCCCGATCGCCCCCATCCCCAGCTCGGGGTGGAAGGGGACACCGAGTTTGCGGACGACGATCACGTCCAGCGGGGCGTCCAGTGCCCGGGCTACCTCGAACGCGACCGGAACACCGCCCCGCGGCAACCCCAGCACCACGACGTCCTCGTCGCGCAGGTGCTGCAACTGCTCGGCCAGCTGCCACCCTGCATCTCTGCGGTCACCGAATGGCATGCCGTCACCTCCCACGGCTCCCCGCCCAGTGTTGGCCTGCGGGCATCGCGCACGCAGTGGCCCAACGTCCCTTTCCGCGCGCGGACGGCGTCCGCTGGGCATGCGCATCCGCATGGCTACTGGCAACGTCGTACACGGTCCAGCGGATCTGCAACAGCGGCCGGTTACCACCGACGGCGGCGTCGTAGCGGTGGCGCGTCGGACGGATGCGAACGATCAACGCGCCACTGAGGAAACGAGGTGGAACATGGCAAAACCGAGCAGGCCCGTGCTCGTCGGGGTGGATGCCTTCCCGTCGTCATTGGAAGCCGCGCTGTGGGCTGTGACGGAGGCCGCGCTGCGCCAGGCGGACATGCAACTCGTGGTCGTCAACGACGACCCGACCCTGGAAGAGGATCTCCGGCAGCGGCTGCAGGACGTGGCTGGCCGGTGCCGCGAGCACCGTCCGCAAGTGGCCGTCTCCGAGCATCTCTGCCGGGGCCGTCCCGCTGCGGAACTCATCCGGCGCTCCAGCGAAGCGCAACTGCTGGTGACCGGATCCCGCGGGCGGGAGGAACCGGCCGGATGGCTGGGCTCGGTGAGCACCGCGGTCGCCACTCGCGCCTACTGCCCGGTCACAGTGGTACACGGGCCCCACACCGAGTTCACCAGCGGTCCGATCGTCGTCGGTTACGACGACTCTCAGCACAGCGCTACGGCCCTACGGTTCGCCCTCGAGGCCGCGATCTTGCACCACACCGACGTGCTGGCCATCCTCGTCCTACGCGACATCCGGAACGAATACCCCTGGACGGAGCAGTCCATCATCGACATCGACTGGAAACGCTGGCACGACGAAGCGCTGGCACACCTCGGCAGGCAACTCACCGAACGAGCCGAGGAATATCCGGAGGTCAGCGCCCGGGCAGAAGTGCGGCGCGGCTACCCGATCGAGGAACTGGCCGAGGCCGGCAGCACCGCCCGAATGCTGGTCGTCGGCCACCGCGGCACCGGCGGTGCCCCCGGTCTGCTGCTGGGATCTGTCGCCTCCGGTGTACTCCACCACGCACCCTGCCCTGTCACCGTTATCCACTGAGCCCGCCTAACCGAGATCAGGTAACGGCGCTACCTACGTCGAGTGCAGCACGAGCGCGGAACTGTCCACCGGTGTGAAGCCAAGGATCTGGCCGTAAAAGGCCATTTCGGCGTCCAGTGCGCGGCTGATGGAATCAGCCCGCCGGAAATGATGTCCCTCGCCGGAAAAGACGAGACGGGCATGCGCGACACCGTTGCGTCGCAGGGCTTCGTCCAGCAGTCAGCTCTGCGACGGGGGAACGACCTCGTCGCGGGTGCCGTGGAGCATGAGCACCAGACGACAAATGCTCCGCAGCCACGACGGGTCTCGTTGCAGGGTCGAATCGGCCGCCAGCGCTCGCAGGTGGTCGGCCATCCTGCGCCTTCCCTGCTCGGCGAGCAGTGGAAGGTCGGCCACACCGGCGTAGATCGTGCCGCCCGCGCAGAGATTCGTGTGCGCCAGGACCCCGAGCGCAGTAGTACCCCCAACACCGGCCCCGCGCACGAGCTACCGCGCCGGGTCCGCACCGTGCTGCTGGGCCAGTTCTCGGCCGACAACGACACAATCCTCGACGTCGGCGACGCCCCCCCGTCCGTAGATCTGCTCGCGGTAGCCGCGCCCGAATCCCGACATGCCCCGGCAGACGATGTCGGCGACGCCGACACCGCGGCTGGTGAAGAACTGGACGAACGGATCGAACATCCGCGTCGCGTGGTCGGCGGGCCAATCCCGCAGGAACAGCGCGTAGGGAGCCCGCTCGTTAGCAGGTGCGCGCAGGACGGCCGATTGTGGACCCGGCTGCGGCGAATGAAAGTGGACCCACCCCTGTGGTTGTTGATGTTTAGTCGTTGGTTTTGGTGGCTGCGGGGACGCGGCCGAGGTCTCGGTCTTTGAGTCGGTAGCTGTCTCCTTTCAGGGAGATTACTTCGGCGTGGTGGACGAGACGGTCGATCATGGCTGCGGCGACGACGTCGCCTTCGAAGACCTCGCCCCAGCGGCCGAAGGGTTTGTTGCTGGTGACGATCAGGCTGGCTCGTTCGCCGAAAGCCCTGGCCAGACCGAACTCGGCGTCGGGCAGCGCCCACTTCCGAGGGTGGTGGCCTTCGCCCCTGGACGGGCCATCTAGCCGCTGGCGACGGTGCGGGAGTGCAGTAGCAGCGAACCAAGAAGGGGGCTGCCGCTTACCGTCGTCTGGCCGCCGGGCGCCAAGCGCAGCGGCCAACGACACAGCTCTTCACATACCAGCGCCGACCGCTGATCTTCCGAACCACTCGCAAACGCTGCACGGGGGATCCTCATGAAAACCACACGACACCCACCGCCAGCCGAGCGCGTCGAACCTCCCGAACCTGACCACGGTGCGGATCTGGTGGCCAAGTACCTCTCCCAGATCGCTGCTATCCCGCTCTTGACCGCAGGTGAGGAGGTCGCGCTGGCCAAACGCATCGAGGCCGGCGTGTACGCCGCGCACCTGCTCACAGAGCACGAAGCAGTCGGCGGCAGGCCACACGACCGGCGTGCCCTGGAGACCATCGCCGAAGACGGGCAACGCGCCAAGGACCAGCTGATCCGCGCCAACCTGCGCCTGGTCGCCGCCGAGGCGAAGAGGCACGCGCGGCAGAGCATGCCGTATCTCGATGTGGTGCAGGAGGGAAACCTGGGCCTCATGCATGCGGTCGAGAAATTCGACTACACCAAGGGGTACAAGTTCTCCACCTATGCGATGTGGTGGATCCGGCAAAGCATCCGGCGGGGCATGGCACAGCGCGCCAGAGCGATCCGGCTCCCCAACAGACAGGTGGAGGAACTGACCCGGCTCGCGCGTTGCGAGGAGCACCTCCGCGCGCGCCTCGGCGAAGAACCATCGGTCGACGAACTGGCCCAGGCCGCTGGGATCACCGCAGCCAAGGTCACCGAACTCCGCGCACTCGCCCACATCTCGCTCAGCCTGGACACCCCGGTCGGTGACGACGGCGAAGCCACCGTCGGCGACCTGATCCCGGACACCGACGTGCTCCAGGCGCTCGACGTCGTCGAATACCACGAACTCGCAAGGGAAATACGCATCCTCGTCGACACCTTGCCGCCTCGCGAATCCCTCATCCTGAGTTTGCGGTACGGCCTGCAGACCGGGCAGCCGGCCACCGTCCAAGAAGTTGCCGCCCGAGTGGGTCTGAGCGCCGACCGGGTTCGCCAACTGGAGAAGCAGGCGCTGAAGGAGTTGCGTGATCCGGAACGAGTCGAACCGGCGTTGTCCTCGGTGAGCTGAACACCGCGGTCGCAAGCGTCACGGGCCGATCGACCACGAACACATCGGAAACGCTCACGAGAAACGTGGAGGACGCGATGCGTTGAGAACGGCAACATCGACATGACCACCCGCACCGCGACGACGACCTGCCTTAACCGAAACCCACCGGCCAGCAGCGGCGGGAGGAACTGGAGGATGAAACAGAATCCATACTGGATGAAATCGACGACGTCCTCGAAGAAAACACCGAAGCATTCGTCCGTTCCTACGTCCAGAAGGGCGGCCAGTAGCCGGCTCCTTGACCAACCGGGCAACGGGGTTTGTCAGCGGCCCTCATCGTGCTCCTGCGCACGCATGCGCTCGGACAGCAGGTCGAGGAACCAATCCATGGCCTCTTCAACGAGAACAGCTTCGGCGGCATCTCCGGACGCGAGTGCCATATTACGAACGCGGTACGCCTCGGCGATGTGGGCGCACAACTTCTCATTCGTCAACTCCCATGGCACCCGAGGATCGCCCACACCCACCACCTGAATCCGGAGCACCAAGCTGGCAACCCGTGCCTGAACGCAAGCATCCCGTCGTTCCACTTGGAGACTTCTCGACGATCTCCGCCCAACGGCGCGGTGCAGCAGAGGCCATCGGCCCTCCGCCAGCTGTCTGCCCGCCCCTGATGACCGGTGCGTGACCGCGATACGAACGCACGGAAGCCCACGGTGGGCTGCGGGAAGAAAGTCGATGTGGCGGGGGGAACGGCTGTCAACCGCTGCCCGCTGTGCGGCTGGCAGGCCCCTTCGTCGGCTGGATGACATGCGCCCGGCTGCGGGAAACCCTGAATGCCTTGGGGAACCTCACCGACCTCGGTGTGAGGACAGCGGAAGCGCCGGGCTCGCACCGGGGTCAGGCATTGGCGGTAGCCGATCCGCTCGACCATGACGACCGTCTTCTCGCCGTTGGCTGTGGCGATCACCTGGGAATTGGTTCGTAGGCGCTGCTTCCACGCCTCCGCGACGTCTCTGCGCAAGTGCAGACTGTCGATCCCAGGGTGATGCTGCTCAAGATCAGCCCAGAACCGTTGCGCCAGGTAGTAAGCGAGGTTCTTCAGGCTGGTGTAGTCCATTGTGGTGGTCGTCGTCGCCGAGGTGGTCGGGATGGGTCATGATCCAGCGGGCGACGCGGCGGCGTTTCGGCGTGGCCGGTAGCGGGGGTGGCGAGGCCCTGCGGGGTGGCGCCGGACTGGCCGCTCGTAGTGGTTGCAGGTGGCGGTAGACGGTTCGCACGCTCCCGCGGGACCATCTCCAAGCGCGTCATCGGCGACGAACCGGACCTCTGCCACTCCTGCTACCTCGGCCCGGATACGGTTTGCGCCAGTTGCGGCCGGGCAAGGCCGAGCCGCCAGCGTGGTGCCGACGCGGTCGGGCTCTGCCATGCCTGCAAGCCCAAGGTGATCGAGAACTGCTGCCGATACCAAAGGCCTAAACCTGTTCACGGCCGCTGGCCCCTCGGACCGCTCTGCGCGACCTGCTACAGCAAAATCTTTGACACTCCAAAGGAATGTGCTCGTTGCGGCGAGGTTCGGTCCTGTCCTCCCGCGATGAGGACAACGCAGCGATCTGCGGCCCATGCGCCGGCGTCGACCCCGACCCCCGCTGCGCAGCTTGCGGGCGCCCTGGTCGGCACTACGCACCCGGCAAGTGCGCGCACTGCGTCTCGACGACCGGCAGCGCGACCTGCTGTCCGGTCCCGATGGCGTGGTCCCGGCGCGCGTGGACCCGGTGATCGAAACCATCGCGGCCGGAACACCCTGCGGGTGAACACCTACCGGGCGATCTCGCCGACGTTGCCACGGCAGGGGCTTCGGAGCAACGGGGTGCGAGCGGGGCACCGAGACCATTGCACCCAAGTTGGCTTCCTCCGGCGGGCGACGACCTCCCGCGCCTACCCCCGGGCGAAGACGCTCCCTTCGCCCGAGCCGTCGGCACGTTGCGACAGGGGTTGACGACCCTCGATGCAGCACACATACTGATTTCCTCGAACAAACAGATTGTTCACTAGAGGTTGCTGAGCCGGCTTGTTTCTTCCCGGCGCTCCGATCCTCGTTGCAGCCACAGGAGGACACCATGGCGCAGGCGCAGCGCCCGCTAGCCGATCGACACCGGCAGCCCAAACGAGTCGTCATTTCGAGTCTGATCGGCACCACGATCGAGTGGTACGAGTTCTTCATCTACGGGATCGCCGCGGCACTGATCTTCGATAAATTGTTCTTCCCCAACCACGATCCAGCGGTCGGGACCGTGCTGTCACTGTCTACTTTCTCCATCGCGTTTGTGGCCCGGCCGGTCGGGGCGGCAGTGTTCGGTCACTTCGGCGACCGCATCGGACGCAAGACGCTCCTCGTGGTGACGCTGACGTTGATGGGTGGCGCCACGTGCATGATCGGCCTGCTACCCACCTACGAAAAGGTAGGCACGCTTGCGCCCATCCTGCTTGTGATCCTCCGCTTCGTCCAGGGCTTCTCACTCGGCGGGGAGTACAGCGGTGCGGTCCTGATGAGCGTCGAGCACGCGCCCACCACGCGCCGCGGATTCATCAGCTCCATCGTCAACACCGGCTCTGCCTGGGGCTTGATGCTCGCCAACCTCGTGTTCCTGGGACTCGCCAACATGTCTGAGCAGGATTTCGAGTCGTACGGGTGGCGCATCCCATTCCTCATCAGCGGCTTACTTGTGGTGTTCGGCCTCATCATCCGGATCAGTCTCGACGAGAGCCCAGAGTTCACGCAGGTCAAGGACACCGGCCAGGTTGCAAGGTTGCCGATCGCCGCCGTCCTGACTACTCATGCGCGCCTTGTGGTGCTCATGGCGCTGTCCTACTTATCGATCGGCACGGTCTTCTACGTGGTTACGATCTTCTCGATCTCCTACAGCACCGAGGAGCTCCACCTCGACAAGAGCCTCGTTCTCCGTGCCATCCTGGTGGCGACGATCACCGCGACCGTCGGGATTCCTTTCTTCGGCTGGCTCTCCGACAAAGTTGGGCGAAAGGCGCTGTTCCTGGCAGGCGTTGTGGGCATGGGCGCGCTTCCTTGGCTGTGGTTCCCTATGATCGGGTCCGGAAGCACCGCGCTCTTGTTCGCCAGCTTCATCATGCTGTTCATCCCCTATTGCGCCAACTACGGCGCCATGCCCGCCTTCTACTCGCTGATCTTTCCGACCAGGGTTCGCTACACGGGTCTGGCCGTCGGATACACGCTCGGCACCCTGGCGACGTCACAGGCGCCCCTGCTCGCTGTCTACCTGCACGGGCGGAGCGGGAGCTGGGTCTCCATCGCGCTCCTCATGACCGGAGCCAGTGTGGTTTCGTTCCTCGCCGCCTTGTTCATGTCTGAGTCGAAGGCCGGCTCGGACACCAGCCTGCAGCGTGAGGCGGTGACGACGTGACACCGCCAAAGCGATCCGAGGCCAGCCGCCCGCGCCTCCTTCAACGCGTGGAGGACAAGCGGTGACGCGATCGCCCTGTACGCTGCAAGCGATCGGTTCGTTCGTCATTGGTCGAGAGGCAATCACAGCCATGTCTGCGGTCTCGGAAGAGGGCCTGGCTCTCGGCAAGCGGCTTCGGGAGTTTCGCCGACTTCGCAAGGTGACCGTTCGGCAGCTCGGTGCACATGCCGGAGTTAGCCCGGCCTTCATCAGCCAGATCGAGAACGGCCGGGCCAACGCCAGCATTGAGATCCTCCGGAAGCTCTCGGGCGCGCTAGGTGTCTCCTTCGGGGACCTGTTCACCACGGCGACGACCACAGGCCTGGTTCTTCGTCGTGCGGACCGTCCGACGCTGTGGACCGAGCAGGGCGTCCGGAACTACCAGATCACCCGACCTCCACTCGCCGAGGTGGAAGTAACCGTCACCGAGTACGAGCCGGGCGCCGGAAGCGGCGGCGACGACTACACACACGGGGACTCACACGAAGTCGTGGTCATCCTCCGCGGCCGGTTCGAGTTCCGGCTCGGCGGGCAGGACTTCGTACTCGACGAGGGCGACAGCCTGGAGTACCGAACGTCGACTCCCCACCGAATCACCAACATCGGCGACGTACCCGGCGAGGCGCTCTGGGTGGTCAGCCCGCCCTCGCTCAGCTAGCAGACCCGACCCACGCCACAGCCCTACTGGCGGCGTGGTCCGTTCAACACACTCACCACTTCACCGGTTCCTGCGGCGAACCGCAGCTGCCGCATCCCCGCTGGTTCGATGACGACCGCTCCCGACTCCACATGGAAGAAAAGACCAGCTATGCCTGTGCGCAACGACGCCCTGAAGCTCCGCAACGTCGACTTGTTCGATCCAACGCCTCAGGGGCGAACCGACCTGTACCTCTTCGACAGCAAAATCCTCTCGATCGGTGAGGAGCCGGTCATTCCCGGAGTCGAGTTCCGTGAGATCGATGGGACC
Organism: Saccharopolyspora sp. NPDC000995; assembly: GCF_053599315.1. Lineage (NCBI taxonomy): Bacteria > Bacillati > Actinomycetota > Actinomycetes > Pseudonocardiales > Pseudonocardiaceae > Saccharopolyspora > Saccharopolyspora sp. NPDC000995. The sequence goes on along the minus strand of NZ_JBSFLZ010000106.1, from coordinate 7,631 downwards.
GGGATGTTCGCCGTGCCCGGTTTCATCGACTCCCATTTGCATTTCACAGGGGCGGGGAGTATCGGCGCCGGCCCGATTTCTCGCGAACCCGACTTCAGCTTCAGCGAAGTGGTCGGGTCCGGCATTACAACGGCCGTCGGCTGCCCTGGTGCCGACTACCTGTCACGGTCGATGACAAACCTCTTCCAAAAGGCGCGCAGCCTGGAGGCGGAAGGGCTGAGCACCTACTTCTGGTCCAGTGGGTACAGCAACCCGTCCATCACTCTCTCCCAGTCGCTGTCCATGGACATGCTTCTCTTCGAGAAGGCGCTTGGCGCCAAGATCGCGATCTCCGACTTCATGGCGCCGCCGTGGTCCCCCGACCAGCTCCATCATCTGGTCTGGCAGGTTCTCAGCGGTGCACAGATGGCGGGTAAGCACGGCGTCATCCACGTCCACGCTGGAGTACTGCCCGCGGGCATCAGTGTCGTCCGGGAGGTCGTTGCCAGGTACGAATTCGGCGATGACGCGCACTGGTCAGCGATGCACGGTGGTGGAGGCTCGGTCGCGTCACACTTCCAGATCACGCATGTCAACTGGACCGATCGACTCCTCGAAGAGGCGACCCAGTTCGCCTTGCAGGGGGCCGTGGCCGATGTGACCAGCGGGCTCTCGCCCAAGCATGGATGCGAGGGCTCAGTGCTTCCCTCGGCGGCGGTAGTGCAGATGCTCAGGGCCGGGGTATCGCCCGCAAGCATCACGGTGAGCTCCGATTCAGGCGGCAACATCGCCCACCAACACGGCAACAGCGATCTGGATCTCATCCGGCTGCGGCCGCCCATGATCCTGGAGGTCTTCCAGGAGCTGGCTCGACGAGACGACGTGGACATCGAGACGGCTGCACGGGTCACATCGACAAGCGTCGCCGATCTGCACCGCTGGTCCCACAAGGGGCGCCTCACCCCGGGAGCGGATGCCGACGTCCTTCTGTTCTCCGAGATCGACGCCGACCTTGCCCACGTCGTGCTCGCCGGCGAGCACGTGATCGACCATGGCCACTTGCTCCGTCTCGGCGTGATGGAGCGCTGAGCCGTGCCACCCCTGGACCAGGACGCCCACGACGAGGTGGCCATGAACGCAAACGGGACGACTGAGCGAGCCACTCGCACCGAACACGATCTCCTCGGGACCCGCGAGGTGCCCGCCGACGCGTACTGGGGCATCCATACGCTTCGGGCCTTCGAGAACTTCGGAATCACGGGTCAATCGCTCGCTACGCATCCAGACCTGGTGTCTGCACTGGCACTCGTCAAACAGGCCGCTGCGGCCACCAACGGGCAGTTGCGGCTGCTGGAGCGACGTCGAGCGGCTGCCATTACGGGGGCGTGCGAAGAGATTCGATCCGGGTCGCTGCACGAAGCGTTCGTGGTCGACGTCATCCAAGGCGGCGCAGGTACGTCCACGAACATGAACGTGAACGAGGTCGTCGCCAACCGCGCGCTCGAAATGCTCGGGCACGCCAAGGGTGAGTACGAGCACGTCCATCCGTTCGAGCACGTCAATCTAGGGCAGAGCACCAACGACGTGTACCCAACCGCGGTGCGGCTCGCCGTGCACGCGGCTACCGAGCGGCTCGTCGGCGCTGTGGATGCCCTCTACAGGGCATTCCAGGCGAAGGCTCAAGAGTTCGCCCATACCGTGAAGATCGGCCGAACCCAACTCCAGGAGGCCGTGCCCATGACGCTGGGCCAGGAGTTCGGGGCATACGCGGACACCCTAGCCGCAGAGATCGACAGACTCCGGGACGCCCAGACGCTGCTGCGTCAGATCAACCTCGGCGCCACCGCAATCGGAACCTCGATCAACACCCACCCGCGATATGTGCAACTCGTGGCCGAGGAGCTGAGCGGTCTGGCCGGCCTCAGTCTCGTGACGGCACCGAACCTGATCGAGGCGACCCAGGACGCCAGCGCCTTTGTGCACGTCTCCGGCGCTCTACGAGGGCTCGCTGTGAAGCTCTCCAAGATCGCAAACGATCTACGGCTCCTATCCTCAGGGCCAGTCTCGGGCTTCGCCGAGCTGCGGCTGCCGGCGGTCCAGGCGGGTTCGAGCATCATGCCCGGGAAGGTGAACCCCGTCATCCCGGAGACGGTCAATCAGGTGGCGTTCGAAACCATCGGCCACGACATCACGGTCACCATGGCTGCCGAGGCAGGTCAACTCCAGCTCAACGCGTTCGAGCCGATCATCGCGCATTGCCTCCTGACCAGCGCCCGCCACCTCACGGCCAGTTGTACGGCCTTCGCGGAGCGATGCGTCTTCGGGATCGCAGCGAACACCGACCAGCTCCGGGCGACCGTTCGAGGCTCGATCGGACTCGCCACGGCACTGACTCCGGTGATCGGCTACCACGCGGCAAGCCAGGTCACGAAGCTCGCGCTTGAGACCGGGGTGAGCGTCGCTGACCTCGTGCGGAGCCAAGGACTCATCGACGAGGAGCGGCTCTCCACCCTGCTCACGCCGGAGTCACTGACCGGATCTGTCGAGGGACATTTGGCCTAGACTACAACCGCCGGACCGCCAACTCCTACGAAAGCGCCCCACTGGGAGTTGTGGGGAACATCGGCCCGCTTCATGGCTGTGATCACCTTGTCGTTCCGGGAATTCCTTCGGAATAGGTGGCGCTTGCAACCACTGTCGGCAAAGACGCCCGCCGGTATCCGACGAGCTCCGCGACCTGATCATCCGGCCCGGCACCGACAACCCCCTGGGGGTTCCGACGCGTACCGCGAACTACGCCGGCTGGGATAAAAAGTCAGCGCAGCCACCGTCCGCCGCGCCCTGCAAGCCACCAGGTTCCGTCCCAGACAACCTCGACAGACAGCGCGCCACAAATGGACCACGTTCCTCAAAGCCCAGGCAAACGGTCTTCTCGCCACGGACTTCTTTCACATCGACACCATCGGGCTGCAGCGGCTCTACGCCCTGTTCGTCATGGAAGTCCGCACCCGCACCGTTCACATCCTCGGCGTCACCACCCACCCCACCGCCGCCTGGACCACGCAACACGCCCGGCAGCTGCTGTGGCAGCCCGGCGACCGCGCCGCCACATGTACGTACCTCATCCGCGACCGCGACGCGAAGTTCACCGACGCCTTCGACACAATCCTCGCCAGCAAAGGCATCGCGGTCACGAAGACCCCGCCGCGCAGCCCCAACTGCAACCCGCACGCGCAACGATTCACACGCTTTGTTCGCGAAGAGTGCACCAACCGAGTGCTGATCTTCGACAGAGGTCACGCGAAGAAGATCCGCCAGGAATACGCCTGCCACTGCAACACCCATCGGCCCCACCCAGCCCGCGACCAGCGGGCACCCCTCGACGACCCGAACGTCATACCCCTGCCGACAGCTCGGATCGAACGCCGACAAGCCGTGGCGGGACTCATCAACGAGTACCGCCAAGCAGCCTGACGGCCCGACGAAACCCCAACTCACAACCAGCGAACCCTATTTGAAGCACTACGGGCAGCCATCTCGAGACCGGCGCCGAGGCACCAGCCGGGGATTCGGGCCATCACCGGGGCTGGGAAGTTCCGCACCGCTTCGCACATCCCCCGCAGGCCGTCGATGAACGTCGCGGCACTGCGACGGTCCAGTGTGGACATCTCGTTGATGTCGGCACCACCGATGAAGGCGCGGTCATCGGTTCCGCGCGGCACCAGCACCCGCACTTCCGGGCGTACGGCCAGCGCGTCGATGGCCGCGGTCACGTCCTTGATGACCGGGGTGCCGACGATGTTGAGCACCTTCGCGTTCCTGATCGTGCCCATGGCGATGCCGTCCGCGTCCAGCTCGGCGACCGCGTGCTCGGTGCTGGCGGTTTCCGCCAATGCGACTCCCGTTAGCCGACCTAAAGACATCGGCGGACCCCAACCCGCCGAATCGCCCATGGCCAGCCTCCGCCGAGCACGAGCCATGCGCACCATCGTCAAGTTTCCGGCGCTTTCCGTAGCAATTGCGTCAAGACCCCTGGGCACGGGTTCCTGGCGAGCATTGACTGGAGTGGTAACCGCCTGCGGACGAAGGCAGGGGGCGTGGCGATGCGTGGTTTCCAGAATTGTGGCCCGGCGCGGCGGTCCGTGGCAGGGCCCGCGACGTCGTCGGCGGTGGGTTACTTCGTCGTAGCGGTCGGGACGGTGCCTGCCAGCGTGGCTGCTTGGTGGTCGGGCGAGCCGGTGGCCGGGCTGGTCGTGCTCAGCCTCGTCGTCGGAGGGTATGCCGCCGCGATCCGCAATGCCCTGGGTGCATTGGTCATCTCGGTGTTGGGCTGGATGTTCCTGAACGGCTTCGTGGTTCACGCTCGCGGGGATCTCGCATGGGAAGGCGGCAGCGACGCCGTACGGCTGGGCACGCTCGCGGGTGCCTCGCTCATCGGCGTCCTCTGCGGTTGGGTCGCGGTCCGAGCTCGCGAGCGGTCGACGGTCTCGATGTCGATTCCCACCGCTCGTCCTGCGCCCCGAGCCGAGCTGGTCGTGCCGTCGAACGGACACCGACCCGGTGCGGGAGGCGAGCGAGCTGGGGGCGGCCCGCGGCGACCGCTGCGCACATCCGGTTGAGTCAAGCGATGAAGGGGGACGTCATGGCCGATCTGGCATTCGTGACGTTGACCCCCGGGTGTTGGCCAACGTGACCAGCAGCGGGGCGTAGCCCCAGATCCCCTTATAGGAGATGTCCATGCCCTGCTTGAGTTCGCCCGTGGTGGGCACGATCGTGCCGTCCACATCGACGTAGGCAGTCTCGCCGAGCAAGTCGGCGCCCCGCCGCCGCCACAGCATCGGCCGCACCGAGTTGATCGCGTCCATCAGCGTGAGCAGGTCAGCCTCGGTGAAGCGGCGCAGGAAGTCCCCCGCCGTCGTCGGGTCCGGGATCAGCCTGGCACCCAGCCCGTTCATGTACGGCACATCGCCTGCGGAGACGGTCGATATCTTCCAGCCGCCTGCCGCCGGTGAGCACATTGTAGGCAAGGTTGAGCACGTGATCAGACTCGCGATACGGCAAGTGGATCTTCAACAACTCCAGGTCAGCGTCAATCTTCTTTGCCAGACCGAGCCTGGTAACCAGGCGATGCATCGCGAAGATCCCACCGAACGCGGTCGCCTCGACGTGTCCGCCGATCTCATAGTTGATCTTCCCCGAGGTGAACATGGGCCCGGACTGCTCACCCCAGCGCCCCGCCAGCCGGTGCCGGGCCTCCACCTTCCGCCGCCGCCGTGCCGAGTTCCGCCGACTCTGCTCATGCGATATCTTCTTCACCACAAGGGCCTTTCCGGCTGGGCTGCGTTGGCGCGCAAAACCCAGACAGGATAAGGCCCTTAATCTATCCACGGGCAGAACTGCCCCCAGACACGCTTACTGGAGTACTAGACGTTTCCACCCCGGTTGAGCCAGCAGCGGACGGATCCGCCGTCGTAGACGACGACGTAGTCGGACTTACCGTCGCCGCTGATGTCGCGGAAGGTCGATTCGTCGCCGGAATACCCGGTCTCGTTGGCGAAGTTCCGGTATTCGGTGAATCCGCCTTCGCCTCGGCCGCCGTTGTTGATGTAGGCGTGCACGGCCCCCTTGGGGCCGACCATGAGGTAATCGGCCTTGCGGCCACCGTTGACGTCGGCCAGCCGCAGCTTCTCCCGGGATCCGTAGGGAACGCCGGGCGCCCAGTTCCGGTGTTCCTCCCAGCGCCGACCGTCGTCGGTCAAAAGGTTGTAGTAGGCGTGCACGGACCCGTCCTCGCCGACCCGCAGGTAGTCATCGCGGCCATCGCCGTTGACGTCCGCGAACCGGATGGCCTCCGGCGGAACGTCGTCGAGTGCCAGGTCGATCCCACCGGGGCCGAACCACGTGATCTTCCCATCGTGCACACCCATGTTGAGAGCGATCGAAGCCTCCTCGCTGGACCCGCCGGGCGGGGTCTGGACGAAATCGTCGTCCCGATCCCCGTCCAGGTCAGCGAAGTGCACGTCCCAGCCCGGATGCCACGCCTGGTCGAAAGCGTCCGGGGGATCGGTCTTCACCTCCACCCAACGCGGGTTGCCGGGCGCGTCGCCCGGGCGGTTCAACGCGATGCGCAACGTTTGCGACGCCTCGTTGATACGCACGTAGTCGTCCCGGCCATCACCGTCGAAGTCCGCGAGATCGGTACGCCCATCCGGATGATCCATACCCGGAGCCACCACACCCAACGCGCGCCAGCCCGGACCGATGCCGTTGTCACCGTCACCCGGGTCGGGCGATTCGCACTTGGTCGGCTCCCGGTTCGGGTTGGGCTTCTCGATCCATCCCCGGTCAGCGGCCTCCACAACACCGTCGTAGAAGTCCCCGCCGAGCTTGGCGTAGCCGTGGTCGTTGGGGTGCGAGTCGTTCTGCAGGCCATCGTCGACCTCGACGTCATCGGTGTCCACCAGAAGGACGTGCTTGCCCCGCTTCTGGAAGTCGGCCACGATCCCCGGTAGCTCCGCGTTGAAGGCGTCGATGCGCGGCTGCATGCCCGCCTTCGCGGTCGGGATGACCTTCGCGACCACCACCGCGGCCTTCGGAGAATCCTCCAACGCCTGCTCGATCAGGTCCTTCATGCGCTGCGGAGCCGAGGAAAGCTTGTACTCCTGGTCGAAATCGTTGGTCCCGGCATGCAGCGTGATCACGTTCGGCTGGTACTGGGGAACAGTGCAGTCGGCGATCGACGCGATCTCGTCAATGCGCCAGCCCGGATGGCCCTCGTTGTCCGGGTCCGGCATCGTCCCCGCCCGCGACGAGCCGACGAAGTCCACCTGATCCGGACCGAACCTGGTCTTCAGCTCGTCGTTGAGCTCATCGCGATAGCCGTTGTTGTCCGAACTCTCCCGGCCGGCGGTGATCGAATCGCCCAGCGGCATCGCCCGGATCTCCAGCTCGTTCTGACCGTCCCCGACCTTCTCGAACCGCCACGGATGCACCCCGGGCTTCATCCGGACGGTGTCGAGAAACACCTCGTCGTCATGAGCGGGCCCGAGACTCACAGCCTCGTTGGAGTAGGGGTCGAGAATGTGTCCGTCGCTGAACGACCAATCTGAACTCTTGTCATCAACGTCGCAGGAACCGAAGCCCACCGACACGCGCCCCGCACGATAGAGGCAGCCCTTCTCCATCTTGAGCTTGAAGGTGCCCGAGTTCTTCCCGAGCACTACTTGAAACGACTCCTCGGGCCAATCACCTTGACTCGGGGCAAAATGGGGAACATCGGTGTTGTTGTCCGTCCTCACCAATTGCCGCTCCGACCCGTCTTTCCCGATCGAGAAGAGCCGGTAGCTGTAGCCGGGGGTCAGTCCTCCGCATCCTTCCGAGCTCGACGCAGCAGCCTCGCCCGATCGACCACACAAGAGCGTCATTACTATCAGAATCGAGATATGATCAGAAATAGCCCTGCCGCGGCCGAAGAAGAAGTTCCAGAGGGTCGCATCGCTGTAGAAGGCGAAGTCCAGCTCACGGTCCACACTTCTTCCGATATGAGTGGGCTCTCCAGCCCTCTTTGTCAGGATGAGATGAGACACCTGGTGTGAGTACCGGGTACCAGAGCGAGGGCGGGATCGGAGATCCTGATAGCCGTGTCCACTTCA
>NZ_JBSFLZ010000105.1:0-27075 GCF_053599315.1 Saccharopolyspora sp. NPDC000995 | reverse complement strand
CACCGTTCGGGGCGCTCTCATACTCGGCGACGATCGCCAGCTTGTACTCCGGGCTGAACACCCGCCGCGATGGCCGTGCGGCAGGATCAGGCTGCTGAGCCGGCTGGCCGGGCCTGTCGGATGAAGTGGACACGGCTATCGATCCCGCCCTCGCTCTGGTACCCGGTACTCACACCAGGTGTCTCATCTCATCCTGACAAAGAGGGATCTGCCCACCGTTCGCGGTCGATTTCCTCATAGGAAAAGCTAAATCAGGGCAGTCATCGTCCCTGCGGGAGGCGCGTACGAGCAAGTGCCGACCTCGGCCATGATCTCCATCATGAGGCAGGCATCGGCACGGACTTCCGGATCGGGATACCCATTGGACGAAGCAGAGCGCCGTTGCGGTCCAGCCCCGAGTGATGTGCCGCAACGCTTCTTGCCCGCCATACCTCGGAAAAGCTGAGCGGCCTGTGCACATCGCGCGCCGGACGCTCGAGAGGTCTGCTCGCTCAGCCGGAAACGCAGCCGCGAAGAGGTCGATCACGGGAATTCGAGGTCGGGGTCCGGGGCGTCGGCGCCGGAGCGCTCGATTTCCTCTCGCACCACGCGGAAAGCCAGGCCTTCGGAATAGCCCTTGCGGGCCAGCATGCCCACCAGGCGGCGCGTCTTCGCCGCGTGGTCCAGGTTCGCCATCGTGCGGAGCTTGCGCCGCACCAGTTTCCGCGCCTGCTCGCCCTCCGCATCGCCGTCCACAGCGGACAGCGCCGCTTCAACCACGTGCTCGTCGACACCCTTGCGGCGCAGCTCGAAGCCGAGCGCCTTGCGCCCCAGCCCTTGGCGTCGCTGCCTCGAATGCACCCACTCCTCGGCGAACGAAGCGTCGTCGACCAGGCCCGCGTCGACGAACTTCTGCAGCACCGCGTCCGCGACGTTCTCGTCGATCTCCTTGCGCAGCAAGGCTTGTCGCAACTCCGAGCGGCTACGCGCACGGGCCGCCAGCAGTCGGTACACCGTGTCGCGGGCCAGCTGCTCGGGGCCGTCCGGCATGTACCGTGGCTTCGCGTCCTCCGCCTCGTCCGAGGGACCTCCCGGCGGGGCGTCGTCGGGGACGCGACTCCGTGCACCGCTCCCCCGACGCGTACCGTCACCGTTCATCTGCATTCGACGTCCAGCAGGTTCTCAGCGATCAGAAGTCCACCGGCGCCGGTTCGGCGTTCTCGGCGTCCAGCGTCGCCCCGATGCCGAGCTTCTCCTTGATCCGCTTCTCGATCTCGTTGGCGATGTCCGGGTTCTCCCGCATGAACTTGCGGGCGTTCTCCTTGCCCTGGCCGAGCTGGTCGCCCTCGTAGGTGTACCAGGCACCGGACTTGCGGATGATGCCCTGCTCGACGCCCATGTCGATCAGCGAGCCCTCGCGGCTGATGCCGACGCCGTAGATGATGTCGAACTCCGCCTGCTTGAACGGCGGGGCGACCTTGTTCTTCACCACCTTGACCCGGGTCCGGTTGCCGACCGCATCCGAGCCGTCCTTCAGCGTCTCGATGCGGCGCACGTCCAGGCGCACCGACGAGTAGAACTTCAGCGCCTTGCCGCCGGTGGTGGTCTCCGGCGAGCCGAACATCACGCCGACCTTCTCGCGGAGCTGGTTGATGAAGATCGCGGTGGTCTTGGCGTTGTAGAGCGCGGAGGTCAGCTTGCGCAGCGCCTGGCTCATCAACCGGGCCTGCAGACCCACGTGGCTGTCGCCCATCTCACCCTCGATCTCGGCGCGCGGCACCAGCGCGGCCACCGAGTCGATGACGATGACGTCCAGTGCGCCGGAGCGGATCAGCATGTCCGCGATCTCCAGCGCCTGCTCGCCGGTGTCCGGCTGGGACACCAGCAGCGCGTCGGTGTCCACCCCGATCGCCTTGGCGTACTCCGGGTCCAGCGCGTGCTCGGCGTCGATGAACGCCGCGGTGCCGCCCAGCTTCTGCGCGTTGGCCACGGCGTGCAGCGCCACGGAGGTCTTACCGCTGCTCTCCGGGCCGTAGATCTCCACGATGCGGCCTCGCGGCAGACCGCCGATCCCCAGCGCGACGTCCAGCGAGATGGAACCGGTCGGGATGACCTCGATCGGTGCGCGCGACTCGTCACCGAGCCGCATGACCGACCCTTTGCCGTACTGCTTGTCGATCTGGGCGAGCGCGAGCTCCAGCGCCTTGCCCTTGTCCGGTGTCGCTGCCATCGGGGGTCACCTCAGTCGAGTCGAACTTGGTCGTCGTGTGTCAGATCAGACGCTACGGGCAGGGACCGACAATCGGGCTGTGGGGTATTTCGCCGATTCGGTCCCGTGCGATTCCATCTTAGACGAACGGGTGTTCGATCACCGTCCCGACACGCCAGCTCCACCACCTGATCGTGTGACAGTGCGATCAGCGCGATCGAGGTGGACACTCGGAATAACCCATCGGGTGAACCTGCCGCCCGCTCCGGAGGAGGTGCCGACCATGCGAATGGACCGCTACCTGCCACCCGACCACCCGCTGAGCCGGTTCTACCGGGTCGCGGCCTCCGTCTTCGGTGCCTTCCTGCTGGTCTTCGGCGCGTTCGGGCTGGCCAACCGGGTTCCGCTGTTCACCACCAGCGGCATCGACATCATCGGGCTGTCCAGCAACGGCCTGCTGGCCCTGGTCTCGGTCGTGGTCGGCGTCCTCCTGATCGGCGCCGCGGCCTGGGGCGGGCCGGTCGCCTCCACCACCACCGCCGCCATCGGGGTGCTGTTCTTCCTGTCCGGGCTGATCAACCTGGGCCTGCTGAACACGCCCTGGAACGTGTTCGCCTTCAAGCTGCCGAACGTGGTGTTCAGCCTGATCGCGGGCATGCTGCTGATGTTCTTCGGGTTCTACGGCCGGCTCAGCGGCGGCCTGCCGCAGGACAACCCCTACGTGCGCTACCGGCGCCACGAGCCGCCCGCCCAGGACGTCCCGGATCAGCGGCTGGCCGATGAACGGCGGATCGCCGAGCTCGAACAGATCTGCCGGGCCGAGGTCGCCGTCGCCGAGGGCCACCCAACGCCGGAGCAGCACCGGCTGGTGCAGTCCGAGGCGTATCGGCACATGCAGGAGGAACGGCGCCGGGCCTACCAGCACTACCAGGACGCGGGGCGCACCTCCGAGCAGCAGATCAGCGCGCAGAACCTGTGGGCGGACTTCGAGGTGCCAGAACGCCGACCCGCGCAGCAGCCGACCGCCGAGCCGCAGGAGGGCCCGGAGTCCTAGCGCCGTTCGGCAGGAACTTCGAAGGCTTCGCAAACGGCCTGCCAGACCTCCTTGGCCGACAGCCCGGCTTCCAGGGCCTGGTCAACCGTGCGCCCGCCGAGCGCCGAGAAAACGTGGTCCTGGGCCAGCATCTCGGCGCGGACCCGGCCGAATTCGCCGGCCATGCGTTGGCGGAAAGCTGTGTGGCGCATCGCCCGCAAGCGTACGCGGCGCCCGTATCCTGGTGGTGTGCTGCTCCTGCTGGCCGATCCGACCGGCTTGTCCAGCCCGCTAGGCCAAACGGTGATCGGCGCCGGGTTCCTCGTCGTCATCGCGCTCGCGGTGCGCTTCTTCTGGGAGCACCGCAACCGGCGGTGAGCCGATCAGTCGGTGCCGGGCTGCACCTTCTGCTCGAACTCGTCGGCCATCTTGCCCGGGTCCGGCCTCTTGTCGTCGTTGGGCTTGAGCACCATGCCGACCAGCGGGCGGTTGTCGACGGTGAACACCAAGGTGCCGAAGGTGTCGCTGGTGACCGCGCGGTAGGTGCCGGACAGGCCGTTGCCGCTCCACTCCGCCTCGACCTGCTGGTCGCTGGTCACGCCGTTGAACTCCAGCAGCAGGTCGGCCCGCGTCTGCGCGGCCTCCTGCGAACCCAACTGGGTGTAGATGATCTGGGTGCCCGAGTTGGGGTTGCCGATCGAGCAGGACGCCACGATCCCGTCGAGCTCCCGCAGGCCGGGCACGATCCGCTGCCAGCCGGGCGCGCAATTGGACTGCTCGGGAACGCTGCCGGCCAGATTGGCCATGCAGGCGGTGAAGCCCTTGGGGTCGATGGTGCCGGGCTGCTGGCATTCCGCCGCACTGGAAGTGCCCGACCCGCCGGATAAGCGGAACACGATCGCCACAATCGCGACGATCACCGCGACCGCCGCAATCGCGCCGAGGCCGATCAGCAGGTTGCGCCGCGAGTCGGGCTTGGTGGCGGGCGGCTGGAAGTGGGGTTGCTGCTGCGGCGGCGCGACGGGGTAGGTGCGCACCGTGTCGGGTTCCCGGTACCCGACCTGCGGCTGCCCGGTTTGCGGGACGGCGACCGGGCCCGACGGCGGGTTGTTCCGGAAGTCCTGGGTCCACATCGCCGCCCCGTCTCGGGACACGTGGTGCGCCCCCAGTGCGACGGCGGTCTCCGGCTGGTCGAGGGTGGTCGGCACGATCCGCAGCTGTTCGCCGATAAGACTGGCGACCAGCGGCAGCCGACTGGAGCCGCCCACCAGGTACACCCCGACGAGGTTCTCCGGCCCCATTCCGTTGGAGCGCAGCACCGCGGCCAGCAGCTCGACGCTGCGCAGCATGCTCGGTCGCACCAGCGCTTCCAGCTCCCCGCGGGTGACCAGCACGTCGTCGAAGGGTTCCGGCATTGGTACCTCGGTCTGCGGGTGCCGGGAGAGAGCTTCCTTTGCGGCGCGGACGTCTTCGCGAAGGGCCCGCTGGGCCCGCCGGTCGCCGGTGCTCTCCGGCCGTAGCAGCCCCTGCCAACGTTGCGGGTCCTTATTCGAGACCTGCCGCCCGACGTGCTCCAGCAGCGCCTGGTCGACGTCCAGGCCGCCGAGGTCGGCCAGGCCGTCCTCGGCCAGCACCGCGAACCCGTTCTGGGTGGCGCCCACGATCGCGCAGTCGAAGGTGCCCGCGCCCAGGTCGTAGACGGCCAACGCCTGGCCGGCGCCGAGGGTGCGGTCGGGGAACGACGCGAAGTGCGCGGCGGCGGCCACCGGCTCCGGGACCAGCACCAGGTTGCAGCCGAACCCGGCCAGCCGAGCGGCCGACAGCAGCACGTTGCGGCGGACCGTGCCCCACTGCGCGGGGTGGGTCAGCCGGACCTCGTCGGGCTGGGCGCCGCCGAGCTGCCGGGTGGTCTCCTCGGCGACCCGGTGCAGGACCGCCGCCAGCGCATCGGTGACGGTGATGACGTTCTCGCCGAGCAGCAGGGTGCTCTCGTCCACGCGGCGCTTCGGGTTCGGCTCGAACCTGGACGGGTCGAGCCGCGCCCGGCGTTCGGCGTCGCGGCCGACGATGATCCCGCCTTCCTCGGTGGCGAATACCGCGGACGGCATGGTCGCCGAACCATCCACTTCGACCACCCGTGGTGGCCGACCGTGTGCGGACAGCACCGCGACGGTGTTCGAGGTGCCGAGATCCACTGACAGGACGCGCACCCGTCCCCCTCCCACGCCTGACGTTTCGGGATCGAATGCTGCCACGTTCGAAGCGGCGAATTGCAGAGATCCCCCGCAATGATCCCCCGCACTCGTCTCGGACCACATGCCGTCCACCCCTTGCGGACATTGCGCCGCCGCGCCGATTTTCCGTTGAGACCGCGGCCCAGACCTGTCGGGGCAGCAGCGCCGGGGCGGCGGTGCGCCGGTTGCGACCGAAGCCGCTGTAGACGTGATGTCGGGGCGTTGGTCCAGCATGTAGGGGTGAGCGATGTGCTGGACGGCTTCTCCGCGGCGACCCGCGACTGGTTCCGCGGGGCATTCGCCGCGCCCACCGAAGCGCAGCGCGGGGCGTGGGAGGCGATCGCCGACGGCGAGCACGCGCTGGTCGTCGCGCCGACCGGCTCCGGCAAGACGCTCGCCGCATTCCTCTCCGCACTGGACAAGCTGGCCGTCGAGGGCACGCCCGCCGACGCGAAGCAGCGCTGCCGGGTGCTCTACGTCTCGCCGCTGAAGGCGCTGGCCGTCGACGTGGAGCGCAACCTGCGCGCGCCGCTGGCCGGGATCCGGCAGGCCGCGCAACGCCGGGGCAGCGCCCCACCGGACATCCAGGTCGGCATCCGCACCGGGGACACCCCGGCCGACCAGCGCCGTTCGTTCACCCGCACCCCGCCAGACGTGCTGGTCACCACTCCCGAGTCACTGTTCCTGCTGCTGACCTCGGCGGCTCGGGAATCGCTGCGCGGCGTAGAGACCGTGATCGTCGACGAGGTGCACGCGGTGGCCGGCACCAAACGAGGGGCGCACCTGGCGCTGTCGCTGGAGCGGCTGGACGGTCTGCTGCCGCAGCCGGCGCAGCGCATCGGGCTGTCCGCGACGGTCCGGCCCGTGGAGGAGGTGCGGACGTTCCTGGCCGGTGGCCGGCAGGTGCGCACGATCCAACCCGCGCATCCCAAGGAGGTCGAGGTCCGGGTCGAGGTGCCGGTGCCGGACATGGCCGAGCTGGGCGCGTCGACCGGCGAGGTCGAGGGCCCGGCAGCAGGCGCGGAGCAGCACACGTCGATCTGGCCATCCGTGCAGGAGCGGATCCTGGAGCTGATCCGGCAGCACCGCTCGACCATCGTGTTCACCAACTCGCGGCGGCTGGCCGAGCGGCTCACCGCCGGGATCAACGAGTTCGCCGCGGAGGAACCGGTTGCGCTGGAGCGGTTCCCAGCCGAGGCAGTGGGCGGTTCCGGTATCGGCGGCGGCGCCCCGCCGATCGTCGCCAAGGCGCACCACGGCTCGATGTCAAAGGAACAGCGGACTGTGGTCGAGGAGGAGCTCAAGTCCGGGCGGCTGGCCTGCGTGGTGGCCACGTCGTCGCTGGAGCTGGGCATCGACATGGGCGCGGTGGACTTGGTGATCCAGGTGGAGACGCCGCCGAGCGTTGCCTCCGGGCTGCAGCGCATCGGGCGCGGCGGGCACCAGGTCGGCGCGGTTTCGCGGGGCGTGGTTTTCCCGAAGTTCCGGGGCGATCTCGTCGGTTGCGCGGTGGTGTCCGAGCGGATGGCCGGCGGGCTGATCGAGTCGCTGTCCTTCCCACGCAACCCGCTGGACGTGCTGGCGCAGCACGTCGTGTCGATGGTCGCGATGGACACCTGGCCGGTGCCGGAGCTCGCGGCGCTGCTGCGACGGGCCGCGCCCTACGCGGGGCTTCCGGACTCTGCGCTGCACGCTGTGCTGGACATGCTGGCGGGCCGGTACCCCAGCGAGGAGTTCGGCGAGCTGCGCGCGCGCATCGTGTGGGACCGGGTGAACGACGAACTGCGCGCGCGACCCGGTGCGCAGCGGCTCGCGGTGACCTCCGGCGGCACGATCCCGGACCGGGGGCTGTTCACGGTGACCACGCCAGCAGACGAAGCGGGCAAGGGCGGGGTGCGGGTCGGCGAGCTCGACGAGGAGATGGTCTACGAGTCGCGGGTCGGCGACACCTTCCTGCTCGGCACCTCGGCTTGGCGGGTGGAAGACATCACCCACGACCGGGTCGTGGTGGTGCCAGCGCCTGGCGAGCCGGGCCGGATGCCGTTCTGGAAGGGCGATTCGCCGGGGCGGCCGCTGGAGCTCGGGCGCGCCCTGGGCGCCTTCGTACGGGAGCTGACCGGCGCGGACGCCCCGGCGGCGCGGTCGCGCATCGCGGCGGCCGGGCTGGACGAGTGGGCCCAGGACAACCTGCTGTCCTATTTGGACGAACAGCGGCGGGCGACCCGGCACGTGCCGGACGACCGCACGATCGTGGTGGAGCGGTTCCGCGACGAGCTCGGCGACTGGCGGATGGTGGTGCATTCGCCGTTCGGTGCCAAGGTCAACGGCCCGTGGGCGCTGGCCATCGGGGCTCGGCTCCGGGAGCGGCGCGGGATCGAACCGCAGGTCGCCTCCTCCGACGACGGGATCGTGCTGCGGCTGGCCGATGCGCTGGACGAGTCCGGCGCGGAAGTGCTGCCGAACGCCGAGGACGTGCTGCTTCCGCCGGAAGAAGTCCAGCAGGTGGTGACAGACGAGGTCGGCGGCTCGGCGCTGTTCGCGGCCCGGTTCCGGGAGTGCGCGGCGCGGGCTCTGCTGCTGCCGCGCCGGGATCCGCGCCGCCGCACGCCGTTGTGGCAGCAGCGGCAGCGGGCCGCGCAGTTGCTGGCGGTGGCCGCGCAGTACGAGCAGTTCCCGATCGTGCTGGAGGCGATGCGGGAATGCCTGCAGGACGTCTACGACCTGCCCGGGTTGACCGAGCTGATGTCGCAGGTCGCGGCGCGGAAGGTGCGAGTCGTCGAGGTCGAGACCCCGGTCCCGTCGCCGTTCGCGCGCAGCCTGCTGTTCGGATACATCGGCATGTTCCTGTACGAGACCGATGCGCCGCTGGCGGAACGCCGGTCGGCGGCGTTGAGCCTGGATTCGACGCTGCTGGCGGAGCTGCTCGGTTCGGAGGCGCTGCGGGAGCTGCTCGACCCGGAGGCACTCGACGAGATCGAGCAGCAACTGCAACGGCTCGCCCCGGAACGACAGGCCCGCGACACCGAGTCCACAATGGATATTCTGCATTTCCTGGGAGATCTGACCGTGGGCCAAGCCGAGGCGCGGGGCGTGCAGCCAGAGTGGCTGGCCGAACTGGCCGGACAACGACGAGTGCTGCAGGTCCGCATCGCGGGCGAACAGCGCTGGATTCCGGTCGAGGACGCGGGCAAGGTCCGCGATGCGCTGGGCGTCGCGCTGCCGGTCGGGGTGCCGGAGGCGTTCACCGAGCCGGTCGCCGACCCGCTGGGCGACCTGCTGATCCGCTACGCGCGCTGCCGCGGGCCGTTCACCGCCGATGCAGCAGCGCAGCGGTTCGGGTTGGGCGTGGCCGTCGTCCACGGCGTGCTGGACCGGTTGACCGGCAGCGGGCGGTTGGTCCGCGGCGAGCTTCGGCCGTTGGAGGCCGGCGGTGGCGGGGCGCTGGAGTACTGCGATGCCGAAGTGCTGCGGCGGCTGCGCCGGGCATCGCTGGCGCGGCTTCGCGCGGAGGTCGAGCCCGTCGAACCGGCTGCGTTGGGCCGTTTCCTGCCTGCGTGGCAAGGCATCGGAGCCCGGTTGCGCTCCGTACCCACGGTGGACGACGTGTACGCCGTGGTCGAGCAGCTGGCGGGGGCGCCGGTTCCGGCGAGCGGGTTGGAGTCGTTGATCCTGCCCGCCCGACTGCCCGGCTACTCCCCCGCGCTGCTCGACGAACTGACCGCCACCGGTGAGGTCACCTGGGTCGGCTCCGGCTCCCTGGCCGGCGGTGACGGCTGGATCGCGTTGGCGCCCACCGATGTCGCCGACCTGCTGCTTCCGGACTTGCCGGAGGAGTCCGCCGCCGATTCGCCGCTGCACCGCGCTGTCGTGTCCGCATTGGACGGTGGCGCGTTGTTCTTCCGCCAGCTGGCTGATCGTGCGGGAGCCCTGCTGGTGGAGCGGGGCGAGTCCGCGCCCGCCGACGACGCGGTCACTTCGGCTTTGTGGGATCTGGTCTGGTCCGGCATGGCGACGAACGACACCCTGGCACCGTTGCGGGCTTTGGTTTCCGGCCGCGGCGCGGCGCACAAGCCACGCCGGAGCGCACCGCGCGGCCGCTATGCGCGGTTGCGCACAGGCCGCCCGTCGATGCCCAGCCGCAGTGGCCCACCCACTGTGTCCGGACGTTGGTCGCTGGCACCGCAACCGTCGGGCGACCCGACCCGTCGAGCGCACGCGCGGGCCGAGGCCTTCCTGGAGCGGCACGGAGTGCTGACGCGCGGAGCACTGGACATCGAGCGCGTCATGGGCGGGTTTTCCGCCGTATACAAGGTTCTTCGCGCTATGGAGGAATCCGGTCGCTGCCGACGTGGGTATGTCATCGAGGGCCTCGGCGCCGCGCAGTTCGCGGTGCCCGGTGCGATCGACCGCCTGCGTGCCTTGTCCCGCGAGGACAGCGACGGGGACGCGGTGGTGCTGGCCGCTGCCGATCCCGCGCAGCCTTACGGGGGCCCGCTGGAATGGCCTGCGGTGATGGGCGAAACCCGGCATCGACCGGGCCGCAAGGCCGGCGCGCTCGTGGTACTCGTGTCCGGCGCAGCCGTGTTCTACGTCGAACGCGGCGGGAAGTCGTTGCTGTCGTTCACCGACGACGAATCCGCCCTGCGCAGCGCGGCGGCCGGGCTGGCCCGGGTGGTCCGGGACGGCTGGCTGGAGCAGCTGGCGGTCCAACGCGCCGACGGCGAAGGCGCTTGGGGGTCCCGCCTGGCCGAAGTGCTCACCGAAGCGGGATTCCGAGCCACGCCCAAGGGCCTCCGGCTTCGTGCCTGAGACGGGCCTCAGGCCCGCGGCTCACGTGTCGTTGGATCAGCTCCCCGGCCTGCGCGGCGACAGCAAGCTCCCCTGCCCCGCCGGGATGAAGAGACCCTGCTGGCTAATTCCGCGAGGGGCTGGTTTCACCGCGGGAGTGGTCCGGTTCTGCCTCGCCAACCCGTGTGCGGTGGACGGCCTGTTCGCTTCGGTAGACGACACGAACGGTCCGTCCGCTTCACGCCCGCACCTTCCCAAACAGCCCCACACCGCGCCGAAATTAACCAGCAGGGTCTGACGAGCATCCAAAACGGGTGGTCCACACGGCCTGAGCGTGCTCACGTGCGCAGTCAGGAACTCAAGACTCCGATGCCTAACGGGGACGCGACTTGCAAGACCGGCCGGCCTGCGCAGTCACCATCACCGGCATGGCCAAGCGGGCCCTGACGAAGGCGGAGCCGGGTTCATCGAGCTCACTTCGCTGCCTTCAGCGCAATTGAACGCGACCAGCTGACCGCACTGCTGGGCATACTCCTGGATGTCGCGTGAATCCGATGACGTCGTGCGACTTCGGATCCGTTGCCCGCACAAACCCGGCCGCCCAGGCAAGATAAGGTTTGATGATCTGGATTCAGTTCGCCGGAGCGCTGCTCGGCGGCGGGCTTTCGCTGCGCTGGCTCTTGCGGCAGGACAACGCAGAGCGCGGCTTCTGGCGCATTTTTGGCGTGGTCAGCACGTCCGCCATGGTCGCGGTTGGTGTGTTCTTCGCGACTTTCGCGCTGGTCGCAGTGTTGCTGGGACTGGTTTGGGTAATCCTCGGCGTAGTTACTTAAACGGCTTGGCGCAAGGGATTCACCTTGGACCGACGCCGGATGGACGGCAAGCGCGCGAGCGCGTCGTCGGGGCCGAGCCTCGCCCCAACCCGAAGCTGGCCCGGTTTCGCGGCTTTCGTGGAAGCGGCGGCATGGACGGGAATTTACCGTCGAAGCGACACCCGCACATGTCGAACCCAGTCATGCCGCCGACTCGACCGACGTGCCACGGCGCGAAGCCGGTCGCACACCCACGACCGGCCGCGAACGGCGTGCTCAGCGGGTGGCCAACTGCAGCAGGCCCCACAGCTGTGCGATCGCGTCGAGATCGCCGCTGGTCTCCACGGCGCGATCGGGCAGCCGACCCCACATCCAGAGATAGACGGCGGGCGCATCGCCGCCGACGACCGCGTCGGGCGTCGCGGTCGACACGTCGTCCGAGCTCACCACCGCGGTCCCGTTCTGGTCTGCGGTGACCAGCCAATTCCGGCCCTCCACGAACACCCCGACCGAACAGGCGCGCGTCGCGGTGATGCCGAGCGCGTGCAACCGGTAGCCGAACCACAGCCGCAGCACTTCGTCGATGCCATCGGTCGCCACGTCGGGCTCGATCGGCGTCGGTAGCACCCCCGCGGCGGCCTGCACGTCCACCCGGTGCACCGTCGTGGCGTGCAGCATCCGACGCAGCCAGAACCGCACGGTGTGCTGCTCCGGCCACCACGTCGGGCACGGATCGCGCGGCGGCCGGGCGCTGAACTCGGCGAGCAGATCCGCCAACCGGACGGCGAACCGGCCGGTCACCTCGCGCAACTCGGGCTGGTCCGGCAGGTCCCAGCGCCGCTCCACCGCGGACGAGCCCAGCCAGGACAGCGTGTCCTCGCACAGATCGCCCAGGTGCCGGATGGTCTGCCCCAAGGTCCTCCCGGACGCGCCCCACACCGGCGCGTGGACGTGCGCGTCGTGGGTCGCCGCGGTGAGCAGCTGGGCCTCGATGCCGAGCAGGTCCAGCATCCGCCCGTAGTCGAGCCCCACTTCAGTACCGTTCATCGAGCCACCCCCAACAGGCTCCGCCCCACGATGTCGAGGAATTCCCGGCTGCGCGCCAGAAGGTTGTCGGCGTCCAGCCAGGTGATGGTGGGCACCCCGGCCTCCGCCGCGGCCCGCCGGTCCGAGCGCGCCGCGAAGTACGCCGCCCACTCCCGCAGCTCGGGAGCGGCCCCTGTCAGCAACGTCCACACGCTGGCAGGACGACCGTTCTCCGGCCGACAGGAGCGCGCCACGACGACCGCGGTCGCCGCGCGTAACGCGGCCACGTGCGCGGCGACATACCGCTCCCCCGGGCGGTCCGCCTCCTCCGCCTGGTGTAAGCACGTCCGCGCGTTGAGCAGCAACGACAGGGAGCTGGCTGGCGTCTCGGCCTCTGGTGTCGGTTCGTGGTGCTCCACGGAACGCCGCGGAGCAGGAATCGAGAGTTCAGTGGAAAAAGACATCGGCAGTCTCCTCTGCACGACGAAGCCGTCCACGCCTGCCGGAGCCGGCAGGTCCGGCGGCGGGGTGCTTCCCCCACCCCACCGCCGGACTCGATGTACGAACTGGAGTTCATCGAACTCGAGTTCGAACACCTACAGATTAGCTCGCCCCACCGACGGACTCAAGCAATGCGCCGTAGCTCACCCTGTTCGAGGCATGACCAGCCAAGATGATCACCCGAGTGGCCGAATCCGGCACCCGGTGAGGCCGCCTCGGCGGCAGGATCGGCCGCGAGAAGGACCGCGCGCTGGGAAGGCGTTAGTGTTCGGCCGTGACCGCCGCGCCATCCCCCAGCTTCGATCGGATCACCGAGCTGACCACGGACCAGCTCCGGGCTCGGCTCCCCGAGGCCCTGCAGATCTACGTGACCGCGATGAACTACCCACCCGCGACCGCCCAGCAGCGCGCCCCGATGTGGTCGGCGCACATGCTGCGCGCTGGATGGCGGTGCGTCGGCGCGTTCAACGACCGCGATGAGCTCGTCGGCCTCGGCTACGGCTACCTGGGCGCCCCCGGGCAGTGGTGGCACGAGCAAGTCCGCCGCGGCCTGCTCAGCAGCGGTGGCGATACCGGAGCCTGGTTGGACGACTACTTCGAACTGACCGAGCTGCACGTCTACCCGGGCAGCCAGGGCGTCGGCCTCGGCGAGGAGATCCTGCGCCGCCTGCTCGCCGGGGCGCAGGGCAGCAAGGTACTGCTGTCAACGCCGGAAGGTCCGACCCGAGCCTGGCGCCTGTACCGCCGCGTCGGCTTCGGGGACGTCCTGCGCAACTACCGCTTCACGGGCGACCCGCGGCCCTTCGCGGTCCTGGGCCGCTCCCTCCCCCTCGAACCCCGCTGACCACGACGCCCGCTTCGATCAGCCGTTGCGTTCGCGACGTTGGCACTGCGCGAAATCGGCACCCCGCACCCCCAATCGGGCGCTAACCAAGCGGGTCCAGGCTCAGGTTCAGCCACCCGCGTCGCGGAGTCGCGAGGTAACTGAAAAACAGGCGAGGGGCACCGTGACGACGGCAATCGGTCGCGGGTGCCCCGCACCCATGATCACAGCAGCGCTAGCTGCTCGCGGAGGGTGTCGAGGCCCATGCCGCCCATTTTCAGCGCCTGCGTGTGGAACTCCTTCATGTCGAACGCCGCGCCGTGGCGCTGCCTGGCGTCTTCGCGGGCCGCCCGCCAGAGGCGCTCGCCGAGCTTGTAGGACGGCGCCTGGCCCGGCCAGCCCAGGTAGCGGTCGATCTCGTCGCGTACCTGCGCCGGGTCGGTGATGGTCCGGCTCAGCATGAACTCCAGGCCCAGCTCCGGGGTCCAGCGCTCGCCCTCGTGGAAACCGGTGCCCGCCGGGATCTCCAGCTCCAGGTGCATGCCGATGTCGACCACCACGCGCGCCGCGCGGAAGAGCTGGTCGTTTAGCATGCCGAGCAGGTCCCCGTCGTCTTCGAGGTAGCCGAGCTCGCGCATCAGGCGTTCGGCGTACAGCGCCCAGCCCTCGCCGTGCCCCGAGACGAAGCAGGCCAGGCGCTGGAACTTGTTGAGCCGCTGCGCCTCGTGCACCGCGGTCGCGACCTGCAGGTGATGCCCGGGCACCCCCTCGTGGTACACAGTGGACACTTCACGCCAGGTGGGAAAGTCCTGCCGGTCGGCGGGCACCGACCACCACATCCGGCCGGGCCGGGAGAAGTCGTCGGTCGGGCCGGTGTAGTAGGCGCCGACGCCGCCGCCCGGCGGGGCGATCTTGCACTCCAGCCGCATCAGCGGGTCCGGGATCTCGAAGTGGGTGCCGCGCAGGTCGTGCAGCGCCTGGTCGGACAACCGCTGCATCCACGCCTCGAACCGGTCCTGCCCGTGCACCTGGTAACGGGGGTCCGCGTCCAGCACCGCCGCGGCCTCGGCGAGCGTCGCTCCCGGCCTGATCCGGTTCGCGATCTGCTTCATCTCCGCTTCGATGCCGGAGAACTCCTGCCAGCCCCACTCGTAAGCCTCTTGCAGGTCGAGGCGGGCACCGGTGAAGTATCGGGACCACAACCGGTAGCGCTGCTCGCCGACGGCGTCCTTCTCCGGTGCCTTCGGCAGCAGCTCGCCGCGCAAGAAGTCGGCCAGCCCGGCGAAGGCTTCGGCGGCCGATCCGGCCGCGGTGTCGAGGTCGCGGCGCAGCGACTCGTCCACACCTTCGGCCCGCGCGACCATCGCCGCGAAGAACGACTGCCCGCCGCGCCCGGACCACGTGTCGCACTGCTCCGCGACCTTGCTGACCTGCCGGGCCGCCGAAACGTTGCCGTCGACGGCCGCCGCCAGCAGCCCGGCGCGCACGCCCAGCACCGCTTCGGGCATCACCGACAGGCGGCGGGCGATCGTGCGCCACTGCTCCGGGGTGTCGGTCGGCATCAGGTCGAAGACCTGCCGGAGGCCCTGCACCGGGCTGGCGATCACGTTCAGCGCCGCCATGTCCGCGCCGACCTCGTGCAGCTCCAGGTCCAGGCCGATCCGCTCGGCGAACACTGCTTGCGCGATCCGCTCCGAGTCATCGGCCGGCTCGGCCGCCTGCACCGCGGCCAGGCTGCGGCGGGCGAGTTCCGCGCGGGCCCGGTACCCGTCCGGCGAGTAGTCGGTCAGTTCTTCTTCCCGATCGGGTACACCCATGTAAGTTCCGGCGACCGGATCGAGCGAGACCAGCTCGGTGACGAACCGGTCGCTGATCTCGTGCACGCCGTTGTGGTCAACTCCCATGCCCGCCACGCTATCGCGCACCAATGCCCCTCACGCTCCGCGGCGAAGCCAGGTCCGCACGGAAATGGGGCACCCCACTGAGCCGAACGTGGTGTCGGAAAGCGATCTCAGCTGCTTCTCCTATTACCGCGCACGAAGCGGCTACCTCAAGAGTCGCCGCGAGGACTAACGGATGCCGGAGTCGGGAAGGCTGCGCTCTTTCAAGCTCGCGGGGCAGCGGAAACATGCTGTGGGTGGGAAGATCGCCCGAGTGGACGCCAAGACGCCGCGCGGCCGCGCCGCGCTCCTGACGGTCCTGATCGGCGTGCTCGGCACGCTGCTCAGCGGGTGCCTGCACGTCAACGCCGCGCTGAACATCTCCGGCGAAGACCTGGTGTCCGGCGAGGTCCAGCTGTCCACCCAGATCGCCGACGGCCAGGCCCCGTTCCGGTTGCAGCCGCCCGAGAACCTCGCCGACCGGGTGCAGGTCACGCCGAACGACGACGGCGGACGGACCGGCTCGCACCTGTCGTTCCACGACCTGACCTTCCCCGAGGTCGAGCAGCTCGCCGAGGCGCTGAGCCCCACCGACTCCCGGTACCGGCTGCGCCTGTCCCGCTCCGGCTCGCTGGTGTTCTTCGAAGGTTCGGTGGACCTGACCCCGCTGGCCGACACCGACTCCGGCGTCGACCTGAAGATCAGCGCACCCGGCGAGATCACCAACACCAACGGTCAGGAGAGCGCCGGCACGGTCACCTGGTCGCTGGAGCCCGGCTCGGTCACGGAGCTGTTTGCCACCTACCAGTTCTCCAACGCCGCTGGCATGGACTGGATCGGCTGGGCGCTGCTGGTCGGCGCGCTCACCTTCGGCGCGGCAGTCGTCGTGACGCTGCTCGCGCTGCGCACCCACATCCGCACCCGGGCGGAGCAGAACGCCTGAGCCTCAGAGGCCGAGGTTGGCAACCACCTGGCGCGTCGCCTTCGAGCGGTTGAGGGTGTAGAAGTGCAGCGCGGGCACACCTTCGGCGATCAGTCGCTCGCACAACCGGGTCACCAGGTCCACGCCCGCTGCCCGGAATCCAGCCGGGTCCTCCGCCAGCGGCATCAGCTGTTCCGACACCTCCGCAGGCACCGGCACCCCGGCGAGCTCGCCGAACTTTCCCAGTACCCGCGGGGTGGTGATCGGCATGACTCCCGGCAGCAGCGGCACGTCGCAGCCGCGGGCGACCATCCGATCGCGCAGCCGCAGGAAGTACTCCGGCTCCAGGAACAGCTGGGCTATGGCGAACCCGGCACCGGCCCGGATCTTGCGCACCAGGTGGTCCGCGTCGAGGTCCAGGTCGGTGGAACGCGGGTGGCCGTGCGGGAAGGCCGCCACCCCGACGCAGAACTCGCCGAGCTCCCGGACCAGCCGGACCAGGTCCTCGGCGTAGGTCAGCCCCTCGGGGTGCTGGCGCCATTCGCCGTTCGGGTCGCCCGGCGGGTCGCCGCGTACGGCCAGCACGTTCTGCACCCCGGAGGCCGCGTACCAGCCGATGACATTGCGCAGTTCGGCAACTGAGTGGTCCACGGCGGTCAGGTGCGCCATCGGCGTCAGCGTGGTCTCCTGCGCGATGCGACCGGTGGTGCGGATGGTGCGGTCCCGGCTGGATCCGCCGGCGCCGTAGGTCACCGAGACGAACGCGGGGTCCAGCGGTTCCAGCTCCCGGACCGCCCGCCAGAGGATGCGCTCCTCGTCATCGGTGCGCGGTGGGAAGAACTCCACCGAAAAAGTCGTCTTCTCGGTGTTCAACCGATCTACCACCGCCGTCATGCCGAACAGGATAGTGAACCGTCCCACGACCGGTCTGGCGGTACGAGCAACAGCCCCCGCTGGAGCCGCTCGACGCCGATTCGCGCACATTCGGGTGGGGAAGCGCACGCTGCCTTGCTCGAAGAGTGCACCGCAAGACCATCCGACTACGCTCCGGAGTCAATCCGGTGACTCCGGACACCCCTTCGGACCCGGCCGTCTCCGCTCGGTGGCATCGCGGAGGATGGAGGTGTGCCCCCATCGAATTCGACCGCCGTGCAAGCAACCGGCAAGGACGACGTCGTCGTGGAACTCGACCTCCCAGGTCAGGTCCAGCACACGCTGACCGAATACCTGCAGACCCGCCGCGCCGAGGCAGCCGACCTCGACCCAGCGTTCGCGGCTGCGGTGGCCGAGCTCTCCGGGTTCGTCCTCGGCGGCGGGAAGCGGATCCGCCCGACCTTCGCCTGGTGGGGCTGGCGGGCTGCCGGCGGACCGGCGGAGGGGCCGACGGCGCAGGCGATGCTGCGGGCCGCGAGCGCACTGGAGCTGCTGCAGGCCTGTGCGCTGGTGCACGACGACCTGATCGACGAATCGGACACCCGGCGGGGCAACCCGACCGTGCACCGCAAATTCGAGGAGATCCACCGCGAGTCCGGGTTCTCCGGTGCTGCCACCCAGTTCGGGCTGGCCGCCGCGGTGCTACTCGGGGACCTCGCGCTGTCCTGGGCCGACGACATGCTGCACAGCGCCGGGATCGCGCCGGAGGCGCTGGCCCGCGCGCTGCGCCCGTGGCGCGCGATGCGCACCGAGGTGCTCGCCGGCCAGTACCTCGACGTGCTCGGCCAGTTCCGCGGCGACGAGACGCCGCAGGCCGCGCTGCAGATCTGCCAGCTCAAAGCCGCTTCCTACACCGTTCAGCGGCCGCTGGAGCTGGGCGCGGAGATCGCCGGCGCGGACCCGGACGCGCTGCAGGCGTTGCGCCGCTTCGGTTCCGACATCGGCGTCGCCTTCCAGCTCCGCGACGACCTGCTCGGCGTCTTCGGCGACCCGGAGGTGACCGGCAAGCCGGCCGGGGACGACCTGCGCGAGGGTAAGCGGACGGTGCTGATCGCCGAGGCCGTGGCGGTGGCCCGCGAGCATGCCGACCAGCCGACGCTGGACCTGCTACGCGACGTGCTCGGCGACCCCGAGCTGGACGCAGACCGCGTCGAGCAGGCCCGACAGGTGCTCAACCGGATCGGCGCGGTCGAGGCTGTGGAGAAACGGATCACCAGTCTGACCGGATCGGCGATGCGCGCGCTGCACACCGCGGGGTTGGCCGAACCGGCCGCGTCGCGGCTGGCCGAGCTGGCGATCGCGGTCACCGACCGCAGCCACTGATGCGCACGGTATCCGGCCGGACCGATCACGTCGTGGTCGTCGGCGCTGGGCTGGCCGGGTTGTCTGCGGCCCTGCACCTAGCGGGCGCCGGGCGACGGGTGACGGTCGTTGAACGCGCCGGACTGCCCGGCGGGCGGGCCGGGTTGCAGGAGTTCGCCGGGTATCGGATCGACACCGGCCCGACCGTGTTGACCATGCCCGAGCTGGTCGGCGAAGCCTTGGGTGCGGTCGGCGAATCGTTGTCCGAGCGCCTCGACCTAATCCCGCTGCACCCGGCCTACCAGGCACGGTTCGCCGACGGCTCGACGCTCGACGTGCACACCGACGCCGCCGCGATGGAGCAGGAGGTGCGGCGGTTCGCCGGGCCCGCGGAGGCGGCCGGGTACCGGCGGCTGCGGCGCTGGCTGACCGAGGTGTACCGGGCGGAGATGCACCGCTTCATCGACGCGAACTTCGACTCGCCGCTGGGCCTGGCGTCGCCGGAGCTGGCGCGTCTCGCGGCGCTCGGCGGTTTCGGTCGGCTCGGCCCGGCGATCGGCCGGTTCCTGTCGGACGAGCGGCTGCGCCGGGTCTTCTCCTTCCAGGCCCTCTACGCGGGACTGGACCCGCGCCGCGCGCTCGCACTGTACGCGGTCATCTCCTACATGGACACCGTCAACGGCGTTTGGTTCCCGCGCGGCGGCATGCATGAGGTCCCGACCGCGCTCGCCGATGCGGCGGCAGGTGCGGGCGTCGAGTTCCGCTACAACGCCGCGGTGACCGAGTTGGAGCGGCGGGGCGACCGGATCGCCGCGGTGCGCACGTCAGACGGTGCCCGCATCGCTGCCGACGCGTGCGTGCTCACCCCCGACCTGCCGGTCGTGCGCGAGCTCCTGGACCACCGCCCGCGACGGCGGTTGCGCTGGTCACCGTCGGCGGTGGTGCTGCATGCCGGGACCACCCGCGGCTGGTCCGACGCCCACCACACGATCTCCTTCGGCGCGGCCTGGCACGGCACGTTCACCGAGATCATCCGCGAAGGCAGGCTGATGACCGACCCGTCGCTGCTGATCACCCGTCCGACCGCGACCGATCCGTCGCTGGCACCCGATGGTCGCGAGCTGCACTACGTGCTCGCGCCGTGCCCGAACCTGCGCGCGGGGCCGATCGACTGGGACCGGGTCGGCCCGGCCTACCGCGACGAGCTGGTAGGCACGCTGCAACGGCGCGGTTTCACCGGCTTCGGTGCCGCGATCGAGGTGCAGCAACTGGTCACCCCGGCGGACTGGGCGGCCCAGGGGCACGCAGCAGGGACGCCGTTCTCAGCTGCGCACACCTTCGCGCAGACAGGGCCGTTCCGGCCGCGGAACCTTGTGCGCGGCCTGGCTAACGCCGTGCTCGCCGGATCCGGCACGACACCCGGCGTCGGAGTTCCGCCGGTCCTGCTGTCCGGCAAGCTCGCCGCACAACGCATCACCGGCTGACCGATGTTCGCGCAGTTCAAAGGCCACAAGCACTGCTGAGTGCCATAGTTGCCAGCAGTGCTCACGGGCTACAGGCACGCGAAACTACAGGTTCGGGCCTCCGGCCCGGCTGCGCTCGCGACTCGCCGGGCCTCCCGAACCCTTCCGATGGCCTCAGAAGCCCATCGCCTGGGCCCGCCGCTTCACTTCCCGGCCGCGGTCGCCGCGCAAGGCGTCGATCGGCGTTCCGGGCAGCGAGTCATCCGGGGTGAACAGCCACCGCAGGATCTCGTCCTCCTGGTAGCCGTTGTCCCGGAGCAGCGTGATCGTGCCCGCCAGGCCCTTCACCACTTCGGTGTCGGTGAGAAACGCGGTGGGCACGCCCAACACGCCGTTCCTGCGCAGAGCGAGCAAATGGCCATCTCGGATCAGTTGGTGCACCCGGGTCACGGGCTGACCGAGCCGCTCGGCGACGTCGGGCAGCGGGACAACCTCCACATCGGGAGCGAGCACATCCGGGGCAGCAGGGATCGCACTCACGCTGCACACCTTGCCACATGACCGACCGCGATGCCGCACACCGCACGAGTTACGACGATCAAGATCGTGATCGATCCCGCGCCCGAGTGCGGAGGCGTTCCCCGGACTGCCCGCTCGGCCTGCCACAATCGGGCTGGAAAGGTTACCCGGCGGTTGGCGGAAGATGACTCCTGAGACACGCTCCAGCGGCGGCGCGAGCCTCGTCGGAGCCATACTCGAAAGCCGTTACCGGGTCGATTCACAGATCGCCCGCGGTGGCATGTCCACGGTTTACCGCGGCCTGGACACCCGGCTGGACCGGCCGGTGGCCATCAAGGTGATGGACGCCCAATACTCCGGCGACCGCTCGTTCGTCGAGCGCTTCGAGCGAGAGGCGCGCGCTGCGGCCCGGCTGCACCACCCCGACATCGTCGCCGTCTACGACCAGGGCGTAGACCACGGCCCAGTCGGCGACCACGTGTTCCTGGTGATGCAGCTCGTCGAGGGCTGCACGCTGCGCGATCTGATCATGGACCGGGGCGGCCGCCTGCCGCTGGCGATGTCGATGAGCGTCATGGCGCCGGTGCTCTCGGCGCTGGGCGCCGCGCACCAGGCCGGCATGGTGCACCGCGACGTCAAGCCGGAGAACGTGCTGATCGGCGCCGGCGGTTCGGTCATGGTCGCCGACTTCGGTCTGGTCAGGGCTGCGGCCGAGGCGGGCACGACCAGCGGCAGCGTCATCCTGGGCACAGTCGCATACCTGTCGCCGGAGCAGGTGACGACCGGGGCCGCCGACGCCCGCTCCGACGTCTACGCCGCCGGGATCGTGTTCTACGAGATGCTGACCGGCCGCCCGCCCTACGTCGGCGACACCGCGCTTTCGGTGGCCTACCGGCACGTCAACGACGACGTCCCGCCGCTGAGCGAGCTGGTCCCGGAGATCCCACCGGCCGTCGACGACCTCGTCTTCCGCGCCACGCGGCGCGATCCGGCGCAGCGCCCGGAGAGCACCGAGGCGTTCCTCGCCGAGCTGGAGCGGGTGCGCACCGAACTCGGCATCGCCCCGGTGGCCGTGCCGGTCCCGGAGTCCGAGGAGCGCACCAGGCAGCTGACGCCGCCGGTCGCGGCCGGAGATCCGCCGACCGAGCAGATCCCGGCCGTCCGCGACACGCCCCCCGTCGGCCCGCAGCGCACCCGCGCGATGGCGCGGCCCGCCACCGGCGACCACACCCAGGAGTTCTCCACCGTGGCCGCTGCGCCCAGTGGGCCGGAGCGGGATCGCCGCCGCGGCAGGCGGACTGTAAGGGTGTGGACCGTCGTGGTCCTGGCGCTGGCCGTGCTGGTGGGAGGCGCGGCTTACTGGCTGGGCATCGGCAGCTACGTGCAGGTGCCGCGCGTCGTCGGCGAGCAGGAGGTGGCGGCACAACAGACGCTGGAGGGCGCGGAGCTGACGGGAAATGTCACCAAGGAATACAACAACACCATCGCGGAAGGCGTGGTGATCAGCTCCAACCCCGGTGAGGGCTCCCGGGTGCGCAGCGGCGGCACCGTGGATCTCGTCGTCTCGCTGGGCAAGCCCAAGGTTCCGCAGATCGCCGAGGGCACCACGGTGGCCGAGGCGGAGAGCGCGATCCGCAACGTCAAGCTACAGCCCAAGCACGACGAGTCCGGCGACCAATACCACACCACGGTGCCTGAAGGCCGGGTCATCAGCGTCAGCCCCGCCCCCGGCACCGCGCTGAACATCAGCACCGAGGTCACCCTGATCGTCAGCAAGGGCCCGCCCCCGGTGAAGGTGCCCGACGTGCGCGGGATGAGTCGGGACGACGCCTTCACCACGCTGCGCAACGCCGGCTTCGACCCCTACGAGGCGGGTCGCCAGTTCGACTCCGGCGTCGACGGCGACCACGTCATCAGCACCGATCCGGCCATCGGCAGCGAACTCCGGCTGGTCGGCCAGCCGCGGATCGGCCTGGTGCTGTCCAACGCGGTCCAGGTGCCCAGCCTCAACGGTGTCCAGGTGGACCAGGCGAAGCAGCAGGTCGCCGCGCTGGGACTGCAGCTGAGCGTGCAGGCGTTCTTCGAGCGGCCGAACATGGTGATCTTGGGCCAGTACCCGCTTCCCGGCAGCCGGGTCGAGCCCGGCACGACGATCCACGCGACCGCGTTCTGAACCGGCCGGAAACGCATGACGCGCAATGTGATCCTGATCTCTTCTCATCGCTGTAACGTTTTCGCCCTGCCAGGGTCTACCAGCGGGGACTCGACGCCCGACCGTCACCGAAAAGCGGGACCGAAGGCCACGACAGGACCGATCTGACCTGGTCACGGCGGCTCGGACGATCGGTTGTGGAACTATTGGGAGCACAATGCCCCCGAGTGTTTCGATCGAGTCGGCCCCCGACTGGTCCGAACGGACCAACAACACCACAGCCGACCTGCCCAGTCTCGGCGGACGTCGGCCACCTCGTCGTCCGCTGCCCTTGCGCACAATCGCATTGGGCGTGATCGGGTCCGTGCTGCTGCTGGTCGGCTCCTTCGGTGCCGGCGGGACGCTCATCCACGATCCCGTCCTCGGCTCCGGGCCGCTGTCGGTGCTGCGCTACGGCCACGGTCGCGACGTGGCGGTGACGGTCGTCTACATCGGCTTCGCACTGCTGGTGTGGGCGTGGGTGCGGCTGGGTCGCGGAGTGATCGCGCACCTGGTGACCTCCCGCGGCGTGCTGTGGGCGACCGCCGCCTGGCTCGGCCCGATGCTCATCGCGCCGCCGCTGTTCACCCGCGACGTCTACAGCTACCTGGGCCAAGGCCTGCTGGCGCTGAACGGCCTCGACCCCTACGGCGTCGGCCCGTCCGCCCTGACCGGCCCGATCCCGGAGAACGTGCACCCGACCTGGCAGACCACGCCCGCCCCGTACGGGCCGCTGTTCATAGGAGTCGCCAAGGGCGTGATCCTGCTAGCCGGGCACGACATCATCGCCAGCGTCATCGTGATGCGGCTGGTGCTGCTGGGCGGCCTGGTGATGCTGATCTGCGCCCTCCCGGGCCTGGTCCGGCACCTCGGCGGGCGGCTGCCGGTCGCGCTCTGGCTGGTCGCAGCCAGTCCGATGACGGTGGTGCACCTGGTCGGCGGCCCGCACAACGACATGCTGATGATCGGGCTGCTGTCGGTCGGCACGCTGCTGATGCTCGAAGGCAAGAACGTCGCCGGGATCGCGCTGGTGTCGGCGGCGATGGCCATCAAGGCGACCGCCGGGCTCGCCCTGCCGTTCCTGGTTTGGATCTGGGCGTCCCGGCTGGAGGGGCCGCTGTGGCAGCGTTTCCTCCGCGCCGTGTTCCCAGCGGTGGGCGTATTCGTGGTTGTCTTCGGTGCTTGCACTGCGCTCGCCAAGGTCGGTTTCGGCTGGCTTTCCGCGCTGTCCGCGCCCGGCATGATCGTCAACTACCTGTCCGCGCCGACCGCCGTCGGGCAGGCGCTGCACAGCCTGGTGTCGCTGTTCGGCGAGACCAACATCTGGCCTTTCGTGGGCGCCACGCGCACGATCGGCTCGGTGCTTCTAGTGGCGATCCTCGCCTGGAACTGGTGGCAGGCCCGCGACGGCGGGCCCGAGGCGGTGCGCCGGGCGGCCATCGTGCTGTGCTGCGGCGCGCTCCTGTCTCCTGTCTTGCTGCCGTGGTACACGACCTGGGGCTTGGCCCTGGGCAGCGCCTTCCTCTGGACTCCGCAGGCGCTGTCCTACGTAGTCGGCGCCTCGATCGCGCTGGTGCTGGCCTACTACCCCGACGGCGAACAGGCGATGTACAACTGGCCGTTCGTCGCGGTCGGGATCGGCGCCGCCCTGCTCGGCGCGCTGTCGCTGGTCCGCTTCGACCCGCTGGGACTAAGCCGCACCTTCGGCAAGCTATCGCGCACGGTCACGACTGGCCAGCTGCCTCGTGAAGCGCACGGACCAAAGCGCTGACCGAATCATCCACCCCGGCCAAGTTGCAGTGGTGCACCAGGAACAGCTCGCGATGTTGTGCCGGGTCCGCGGCGACGACGTGCACCCTCGGGTCCCGGAACGCGGTCAAGGCGAGTCGGGGTAGCAGCACCACCCGGAGTCCGGCCGCGACCCATGCCTGGGTCACCACGTAGTCGTCCGTTTCTTCGCGCAGTGCGAATCGCGCACCGCCCACCTCGTCGAGGTCTGCCGAACCGCCGGCTTCCACCCAGGGATGTCCATGCCGGGCGAACCGTGGGAGGGCCCGGAACAGCTCGGGTTCCGGGCCCTCCCGCGTGCTTCCTGCTGGTTCAGCCGCGCAGCATCTCCGCGACCAGGAATGCCAGCTCCAGCGACTGCTGGGTGTTCAGGCGCGGGTCGCAGGCCGTCTCGTAGCGGCCCGCCAGATCGGCGTCGGAGATCTCCTGGGCGCCGCCGAGGCACTCCGTGACGTCCTCGCCGGTCAGCTCGATGTGGATGCCGCCCGGGTGCGTGCCGAGCCGGTGGTGCACCTCGAAGAAGCCCTGCACCTCGTCCACGATCCGGTCGAAGTGCCGGGTCTTGTAGCCGGTGCTGGCCTCGTGGGTGTTGCCGTGCATGGGGTCGCACTGCCAGATCACCTGGTGCCCGGAGGCGGTGACCTTCTCCACGATCGACGGCAGCACGTCGCGCACCTTGCCGTTGCCCATCCGGCTGATCAAGGTGAGCCGGCCGGGCTCGTTGTTCGGGTCCAGCCGCTCGACGTACTCGACGGCCTGCTCGGGCGTGGTGCCCGGGCCGATCTTGATGCCGATCGGGTTGGAGATCAGCTCGGCGAACGCGATGTGCGCGCCGTCCAGCTGGCGGGTCCGCTCCCCCACCCACAGGAAGTGCCCAGCCAGGTCGTACAGCCGCGACTGGTCGCCGGAGGAGTCCAGCCGGAGCATGGCGCGCTCGTAGTCCAGCACCAGCGCCTCGTGGCTGGCGTAGAAGTGCACCTCGTGCAGGCTGGAGTCGTCGACGCCGCAGGCGGCCATGAAGCGCAGGCCGCGGTCGATCTCGGCGGCAACCGACTCGTAGCGCTCACCGGCCGGCGAGTTGAGCACGAAGTCCTTGTTCCAGTCGTGCACCTTGGTCAGCGCGGCCATCCCGGCGCTGGTCAGCGCGCGAGAGAGATTCATCGCGGCGCTGGCGTTGGCGTAGGCGCGGATCAGCCGCGACGGGTCGTGGCGGCGTGCCTCCTCGGTGGCGACCAGCGAGTTGATCATGTCGCCGCGGTAGGACGGCAGGCCCAGCGCGTCGGTGTTGCTGGACCGCGGCTTGGCGTACTGCCCGGCGATCCGTCCGACCTTGACCACCGGCATGCTCGCGCCGTAGGTCAGCACCACCGCCATCTGCAGCAGCGTGCGGATGTTGCCGCGGATGTGCGGCTCGGTGTTGTCCGCAAACGTCTCCGCGCAGTCTCCGCCCTGCAGCAAAAAGGCCTCGCCCCTGGCGACTGCGGCGAGGTGCTGACGCAGTTGGTCCACCTCGGAGGGAACGGTCACCGGCGGTACGCTCTCCAGCACCTTCCGGACGTTGTCGGCGTGGTCCTGGTTCGGCCACTGCGGCTGTTGCACGGCAGGGCGGGCCAGCGCGTCGTCGAGGCGGGCGCGCATCTCCGGCGGCAGCGGCGGCAGCTCGGGCAGGTCATCTACGGGGACGTCGACGGTCCATGATTTCAAACCAGACGCATCGGTGCCTTGAGCTGCGGTTGCGGGGTCGGTCGCCATGCTCCATATGGTAGCGAGGCTGTCACCCGGATATCGCACAGGCCGATGCCCCCAGGGACCTTTGGCCCGAGGCACCCGACAAGGCCCGAAACACAAAAAGACGCCCCCACCCGAAGGCAGGAACGTCTTGGTTGGCCAGGTCAGACCGCGAACTGGTCGAACTCACCGTTCTTCGCGCCGTCGAGGAAGGCCGCGAACTTAGCGCGGTTGGTCGTCAGAACCACCGACCGGTCTTCGCTTTCCACGAGGTGAACTCGGCCCTCAGCACCCGCAGCGACGTGCAGACACTCTTTGCCGTCGATGTGAGACCGGCTGGCCTTGACGAACTCCAGCTCAGCTCCGTTGACCATGAGCTTCATCATTTCCGTGCTCCATCTCTGGATCACGGGCCGCAGACAACACGCTAGCCGAGCACGCCTCGGAGATCGATAGGCTAATCGGGTCGTCGCAGCTGGATCTTGCTGCTGGAGATCGGGTTCGAGTCGCCTGTGATCTTGTCGAAGATCTTGCCGTACTTCGTCTGCTCCCACTTGATGTCACCGACGATGCTCAGCTTGTCGCGGTGCAAGGCGTGAAACTCGCCGTCGTCGATCATGCGGGCCATGTAGTCGTAAGCCCACCCCGGCGCGTTGGATTGATCCCAGAACGCCCCGCAGGCGAAGCAGTCGAGCCGGAAGACGGCTTGCTCGATGTTGGCCGGGAAGTGCGCGGCTTGCAGGCGGACACTCTCGTAAGGATGCAAACACCGATGCGGAGGTGCCCAAATTTGGCTCGGATACTCCGGATCGCGGCCGACTGGTATGTCAAGCTTGTCAAAATCCATGACTAGTACGGCAGCAGCCATTCGCTAGCTGACCTGGGTGATCTTGGTGTCGCGGGCGAGTCTGGTGCGTTTGTGGTGCCATCGTGATCGTGCTTGG
>NZ_JBSFLZ010000104.1:0-27145 GCF_053599315.1 Saccharopolyspora sp. NPDC000995 | reverse complement strand
GGCGACCACCACAGGCCGTCACCCCGGCTTCCGCCTAGTTCCTACCACAAGCCCCATCCAAGGGCTCGCACGGAAGAGGGTGCACTAGTGACCACTTCGACTTCGCCCGCACCACTGCGCCGAGGCCAGGAGATCGCCGCGGGCTTTCCGGTGATCGAGCACATCCGGCGGGGCGAGGCATACGACACCTACGACGCATGGAGCACCCGGCGCCACAGCCGGTGCTTCATCAAGGCCGTGCGTCCCGACTGCGCAGCCCGCGCCGAAGCGTGCGAAAGCCTCGTGGTCGAAGGGAACCTGCTGCTGACGTGTACGCATCCGCACATCGTGCGCGCGTACGAACTCGCGGAGACGGCGGACGGTTCGCCGGTGCTGATCATGGAGACGCTGGCCGGGGCGAGGCTGGACAGCTTGCTCGACGGCGGGAAGCGCCGCCTTACCGCACGTGAACTCGGCTACCTCGGGCAGCACGTGTGCTCGGCGATCCGCTACCTGCACGACCGCGGCTACCTGCATCTGGACCTCAAGCCCGGCAACATCATCGCGGAGTGCGGCCGCGCGCGCGTCATTGACCTGAGCCTGGCCCGGTCACCGGGCCCCAGCTGCGGCGGGGTCGGCACGCCGTGCGCGATGGCGCCGGAACAGGTCCGCGGCGGGATGCTCGGGCCGGCGACCGACGTCTGGGCGATCGGCCTGGTGCTCTTCGAAGCCGCGGCCGGATTCAACCCCTTCGAGGTGCCGGGGCAGTCGCAGCGGACCGGGGCGGAGCTGTTTCCCCAGCTGGAGACGGCCGCGCCGCCCATCCGCGCTTCGCGGCGGCTGCCTCGAGCGCTGGCGGATTCGATCGACGGTTGCCTGCGGTCGGACCCCGATCAGCGCCCGACGCTGGTGCAGCTCGATGCGGTCCTCGCCACGATCACCGGCGACGGGGACCTGCGGACTCTCGACGGTGCCGCGGCCCCGGAGCGCTGATCGTCCGCCCGGCCGTTCTCACCTTCCCGGGTCTTCACCGACTACCGTCGGCCGACGATCGGGAGTCAACCGGGAACCACGGCGACTGGGCACGGCGCGTGGTGCAGTACACCACGGGCCACCGATCCGACCAGCAGTCCAGTGAACCCGCCGCCCCCGCGGTGACCGAGGACCACAAGTTGCGCGTGCTCGGCGGCCTCGTGCAATGCCTGGACTGGAGGGATGTTCGACACCACCTGGCGTACGACCACGTCTGGGTAGGACCCGGCCAGGGTTGACAGCTGTTCGGCTAGTCGTTTCTTGGCGTGGGCCAGTAGCTCGTCGCGATCCGGATGGTCGTAGGGGCCGGGGATGAAGTAGGCATTCGGCAGCGCTTGCAGCGCCACCAGCTCGCTGCGCCGGCGATTCGCGGCGTCGAACGCGAACCGCAACGCCGGTTGACATCCGGGCGAGTCGTCGACACCGGCGACGACCGGTCCTGGCAGGTCCGCCCCGCCGCCAGGCACGACGACCACCGGGGACGAGGCATGCGTGGCGACTGCGGCGCTGGTCGAACCGAGCAACGCGTCCCGGAATGCGCCTTGTCCTCGGGAGCCCACCACGACGAGCTGCGCGGAAGCCGATCGGTGCACCAGCTCTTCGGCGGGATGGCCGTAGGTGACCTCCTCGGAGATCTCCAGCTCACTCACGGACTCCTGGCAGCGGTTGCGGATGTCGTGCACCACTTCCTCGGCGTACGGCTTTCGAGTGGGATCGTTGTTGACCAAGACCAAGATTAGCGGTGCCGACAGGAGCTGCGCTTCGCCCGCTGCCCACAACGCCGCTTGCATGGACGATTCCGAGCCGTCCACGCCGACCACGAGGGGCCGCTTAGCTCGCGTCATTGTTCGCGCCTTCCGCGGTGGTCGTGCCACGACGCTGAACACGCTGCCAACCACGGGCGCCGCACGGATAGGGCCGATCGGCCCTGGAGCTCCGCAACCCCGTTGTGAATAAGGTGAGGCTTACCTGAAGTCTTAGTTGTTGAAGGAAATTTGCGAATGCTGTTCAGCAATGCGTTGATCGGGATGCGGGAAGGGCTGGAGGCCGTTCTCGTGGTCAGCATTCTGGTCGCTTTTCTCGTCCGCACTGAACGCCGTCGCGCGCTCCCGTTGGTGTGGGCCGGGGCTGGTATCGCGGTGGCGCTGTCGGTAGCGGTGGGTTCGGTGCTGT
Source organism: Saccharopolyspora sp. NPDC000995 (assembly GCF_053599315.1). Classification (NCBI taxonomy): domain Bacteria; kingdom Bacillati; phylum Actinomycetota; class Actinomycetes; order Pseudonocardiales; family Pseudonocardiaceae; genus Saccharopolyspora; species Saccharopolyspora sp. NPDC000995. The sequence continues at coordinate 24,961 of NZ_JBSFLZ010000104.1, read as the reverse complement.
CATACACCGCGGCGACGCTCAGCTTCGAGGCGCGGGAGGCCTTCGGTGGGATCGCCTCGATCATCGCGGTCGCCTTCGTCACCGGCATGGTCTTCTGGATGCGCCGCGCCGGCCGCACTCTGGCCGCCCAGCTGCGCGGGCAGCTCGACGAGGCGTTGCGTCTCGGCCCGGTCGCCGTGGCCGCCGTGGCGTTCCTGGCGGTGGCCCGGGAGGGCATGGAGACCGCGGTGTTCTTCTTCTCGAGCGTGCAGGCCGCCGGCGGCACCGTGTTGCCGCTAATCGGGTTCCTGATCGGTATCGCGGTCGCGATCCTGCTCGGCTGGCTGCTCTACGCCGGGGCAATCAAGATCGACCTGTCGAAGTTCTTCAATGTCACCGGCGTGCTGCTCGTCCTTGTCGCCGCTGGCGTCCTCGCCTACGGCGTGCACGATCTGCAGGAAGCCGGGCTGCTGCCCGGACTGCACGTCCTCGCCTTCGACGTCAGCGAGTACGTCCCGCCGGCGTCCTGGTACGGCGCGCTGCTGAAGGGGATCTTCAACTTCTCCCCGCAGACCACCGTGGTCGAGGCCCTCATCTGGGTCGGCTACGTCGCGATCGTCCTCCCGCTGTTCCTCCGCCCCCACCGCGGTGTCCGCAGGCCCGCCGAGATCCGCACCAGGGAGGCAAAGTGATCAACAAAGCCCGCACCCTAGTTCCCGTACTCGGCGCGGTCCTGCTCGTGGCCGGATGCGCCCACCAGCCCGGCGGCGGCACGCCCGGCGCGATCACCGTCGAGGCCTCCGACGATGCCTGCCAGCTGTCCGCGACCTCAGCCGCGGCCGGCACGATCCGCTTCGACATCATCAACAAGGGCAGCCAGGTCACCGAGTTCTACCTTTACGCCGAGGGCGGCCGGATCGTCAGCGAGGTCGAGAACATCGGCCCCGGCCTCAGCCGCCAGCTCGTCGCCGAGGTGCCGCAGGGCGGTAAGTACACGACCGCGTGCAAGCCCGGCATGAAGGGCGACGGCATCCGCGGCGAGTTCACCGTCACGGAGCCGGTTACACCCTGATCGGGCGCCGTGCACTGTTTCAGCGCATGCGGGAGCGTCGTCGCCGCAACAATTTTCGGTGGGCAGCGATCGCGCAACGGGCCCGCGCTTTCGCGCTCACCGCCACTTCGCCGTCGCGGTTACCTATGAATGCGGTTGTGAAGAAGATCGAGCCCGCGCCTCGCGTGCCCAGAACCTGTTGGAAGAGCAGGTGGGCAACGAGCTCAACGCGTCGCAGCAGTACTTGGCGTGCGCGGTGTGGTTCGACCAGCGCAATCTGCCCCGGCTGGCCGCGTAACTTTTACCGGCAGTCGGTGCGCAAGCGCAATCACGCGATGAGAATCGTGGGAGTACGTGATCGACAAGGACGTCGCGGTGGACATTCCGGATGTGCAGGCCGTCCGCAACGTTCTTTCCGATCCCGCGAACTCATCGCGCTCGCCCTGGAGCAGGAACGCGCCGTGACCGAAGAAGTCACGACATTGTCCCGGGCCCTGGGCGAGGAAAGCGACCACCTCGGCGAGCAGTTCATGCGCTGGTTCCTCTCCGAGCAGGTCGACGAGGTCGCGCAGACGACCACGATGCTGAACATCACCGATCGCTGGCAAGGCAACGTGTTCGACTTGGAGGACTACCTCAAACGGGACCCCGCCGGGGACACCAGGTACGAACCGACCGCCCCGCGCGCCGCTGGCGGGAAGCTGTGACGAGGGCACAAGTACGCACCAACAAGGCTGGTTCGGGTCGAGCGGAGCTGTCGGACGTCAAGAATCGCGGTCGGTGTCTGCGAGCGCGAAGTAGTTCTCCTCTTCCTGGGTGAAGTGCAGGCGCAGCACGGCGTGCAATCCGTACAGAGTGGCGAGAAGGTCCTCGATCTGGTCGTCCCCGATGCGGCCGTGGGATTCCGCCAACTTCAGGTGAGCACCGATCCTCCTGCTGAGCCGGTCGATCTCGGCGTGCATGCGGCTCATAGTCGCGGTGGCTTCGCTGCCACCCAGAGCAGAGGCGATGGCGGGGTAGAGATGAGTTTCCTCAGCTCGTTCATGCGGGACGAGCTGCTGGTCCAGGAACGCTCTCGTCTGGCGAAGCGCTACAAGCGCTTTCGTCGAACCGGGGGCTTGCGAAACGAGGTCTGCGGTGTCACGGATCAGGTGCAGGGTTTCACGGAGCTTCTCCTGTTCGGATGCGAAGCGGTGCAGAAGGTCCTCCGTGGAGTGTGGCACGGCTAGCTCGCCGCGGTGGCTTCCGCGCAGCGCACGTAGGGCATTGACGATGACCGCGACGTCGATACCTTCCTGCAGCAAGGCGCCAGCCGCCGGTGGCAACCAGCCGACGGTGGCAACGCCCATGGCGATGATCGACAGGCCCATGCCGATGGCGGCACTTTGCACGGCTATGCCGCGGGCTCTGCGGGCGATGCTCATGGCGTCGGCGACGCGGTCGAGCCGGTCCGTGGTGAGTACGACATCGGCGGCCTCTGATGAGGCGGTCGAGCCGCGTGCGCCCATCGCCATACCGACGGTCGCCGCAGCGAGGGCGGGAGCGTCGTTGACGCCGTCGCCGACCATGATGGTGATCGCCGTTTCGCTTTCATCGCGGACGCGGGCCACCTTTTCTGCGGGGGTCTGCTCCGCGTGCACCCAGTCCAATCCCAGCACGGTGGCTACCTCCCGGGCGGGTTCGGCGCGGTCGCCGGTGAGCATGACAAGGCGGCGTAGCCCGGCTTTCCGCAGCCGCCTGAGAGTCCTAGGGGCGTCCCGGCGAAGCGGATCGCGCAGCAGCACGGCGCCCCGAAGTTCGCCTTCGCAACTGACCCAGGCGATGGCTGCGGCGTCGAGCATGGCTCGGTTGAGCACGGCGTCGGTCCAGCGGGGTCTGCTTTCGGGCAGTGCGAGTTTGCCGACTTCGACGCGTTTGCCATCGACGATGCCCGTCATTCCTCGGCCGGGTTGTTCCCACGCGTCGCGCGGTGGGGCCAGCGAGAGCTGCTGTCGGCGAGCGTGCGCGACGATGGCTTCGGCGAGGATGTGCGGGGACGCCTGGTCCAGCGAGGCGGCCAGCCGGAGCACCTCCGCCGCGTCGACAGCCGGAGCGGCGATGACATCTACGACGGTTGGGCGCCCTGCGGTCAAGGTGCCGGTCTTGTCCATGATCCCGGTGGTGGCGTGGCCGAGGTTCTCCAATGCCGTGCCGTCGCGGATGATCACCCCGACCCGGGAGGCGCGGGACATGCCGGATACGACGGCTACTGGGACTGCCAGCAGCAGCGGGCAAGGCGTGGCGACCACCAACACGGCGACGGCGCCCACCGCGGAGCCCGTGATCAACCAGGCGGCGCTGGCCAGGAGCAGGGCCAGGGGCAGGAACCACGCCGCGTACCTGTCGGCGAGCCGGACGATGGGTGCCCGCTCCGCACCGGCCTGTCGTGCCAACCGGACGATCCCGGCGTACGTGCTCTCTTCGGCAGTGGCACCGACCCGCAAGTCGAAGGCTGGGCCCGCGTTGACGCCACCGCTGCGAACGGGCTCTCCGGCTACTCGCTCGACGTGGGCGGACTCGCCGGTAAGCACCGCCTCGTCGAGGACCGCGGCACCGCCGCCGACCCAGCCGTCCACTGGCACGACCTCGCCGGGGCTCACCAGCAGCAGGTCCCCGGCGCGCACTTGTTCCACAGCAACAGTTTCGAGCGCATCGCCTGTGTACCGGTGTGCGAAGCGGGGCGCGTGTTCCAGCAGCGCACGCAGGTCGTGGGAGGCCCGGCGCTGCGCTGCGGAATCCAGAGCCTGCCCGGAGGCCAGCATGACTGCGATCAGCGAACCGGCGAGGTACTCGTGAACCGCGAGGGTGCCGCCGAGCGAGAGCACGGCGATGAGATCGACCCCGGTGTGGCCGCGCCACAACGCAAGGGCCATCCATCCCAACGCGGGCACGATCGCGACCGCGGTCCCGGCCATCCACGCCGCATCCGCCGTCCCGGTAGAGCCAACCGCCCAGGCGATGACGCCGATCAGCAACGCACTCGTCGTGATGGCGAGGAGGATCGGCTCCAACCAAGACCGAAGGCCGTGCGCGGCGTGCTGCTGTGCTGAGCGTGGTTCGGACATGACCGGCATACCTCCGCGGTCAGGCGTACCCCGCGCGGCGCGGACCCACACCTGAAACGGGTGACGCAAAGCACCGTGACTGGGTGACGAAGGGTTGCACCGGCAGCCGCCCGGGGGCAGGCGCAGCGGCCGGTACTCCCATCACCGGGCTGCCCGAAGCCTTGTCCTCCTCACGGGCACGCGGCCGAGCGTGACCAACCGAGCAACTCTCGCGAGGCCAGTCCTGTGTCGTCGTCCTCACACCACCCCAGTTATCTCGATGGCATCGCACTGATGGCGGCCCGGAGCACACTTGTCGCGGGTGAAGTACTCGCCACCAATTGATCGCCGCGCGTGCTGGGCGACCGGTCGTGCCGGTCGCGATTGATGGCACGAGCCTTTGCTCAGGGTACGAACGTAGTCGGGTCGGCGCCGCGTGTTGGGCGTTCGAGGGAGAATCGGGCTGTTTCGCCGGGGCCCAGGCAGACCGTTCGACAGCCGCAGGTGCAGGTGATGGGGAGCCTCTTCTTGCCCGGTGTGGTGCCGACGGTGGCGGTGCGGCCGGTGACCTTGATGGTGACGGGCTGTCCTTGGTAGTGGATGGTCAGCTCCAGCGGGCCGAGTTCGGTGGGCCACAGCGGGTTGAGGTGCAGTGCGCCGTCACGGACTTCGATGCCGGCGAAGCAGCGTTGCAGGAGGTCGATGCTGCCTGCCATGGCGGCCAGGTGGATGCCTTCGCTGGTGGTGCCGTGCTGGGTGTCGTAGATGTCGCTGGCCAGCACGTCGTCGAAAAACTCCATTGCTTGGTGTCGGCGGCTGCGGGCGAGGACCCAGGCGTGGACGACGGCGCTGAGGGTGGAACCGTGGCTGGTGCGCTGTTGGTAGTACTCGATGTTCCTCGGGATCGTCTCCGGCGGCATTGGGTAGCCGAGCCTGCCGAGGATGTCTTCGAGTTCTTCGGCCGACAGCAGGTAGAACAGCATTAGCACGTCGGCCTGCTTGGAGGCCTGGTAGCGGTTCGGGTCGTCGTTCTCGGCTTCGAGGATGCGGTCAAGACGGTGGATGTCGCCGTAGCGCTGCCGGTAGGCGTCCCAGTCGAGTTCGGCGAGCCGGTCGTAGCCGTCGAACTGGCTGATGATCCCATTGCCGTGGAACGGGACGAACATGCGTTGCGAGATCCGTTTCCAGCGGTCGATCTCGGCGTGGCGGATCTCCAGTGCGTCGACTAGTTCTCCGCGCCGTTGGTCGGGCAGCTCGCGGAGGACCTGCACGGCGGTGCAACACAGCCAGGCGGTCATGACGTTGGTGTAGGCGTTGTCGTCGATTCCCGGTCGATCCCGGCTGGGGTATGCGGTGTGGTACTCGTCCGGGCCGACAACCCCGCGGATGGTGTATCGGTCGCGGCTACGGTCGTAGTGCGTGAGGGAGGAGAAGAAGCGGGCGATCTCCAGGATGATCTCGGCACCGAAGTCGCGGAGGAATTCCTCGTCCCCGCTGGCCTGGTGGTAGTGCCACACGTTGTGGGCGATGGCGAGCCCGATGTGCCGCTGCAGGTGCGTGTGGTCGGGCAGCCAGTTGCCTGAGCGGGGATTGAGGTGCAGGCGTTGGCTTTCTTCCCGGCCGTTGCTGCCGCTCTGCCAAGGGAACATCGCACCGGAGAATCCCGCGTCGTGGGCGGCTTTCCGTGCCTGTGGCAGTCGGCGGTAGCGGTACATGAGCAGAGCACGAGCCAACTGTGGCATGCGCAGATTGAGGGTGGGCAGGACGAACAATTCGTCCCAGAAGACGTGGCCGCGGTAGGCCTCGCCATGCAACCCGCGCGCCGGCACACCGGCGTCGAGGTCGGCGGTGTTCGGCGAGACGGTCTGCAGCAGGTGGAACAGGTGAAGGTGCACGGCCTCTTGCGCACCATCGCTCATCGACAGTCCATAGCGGAAACGGTGGTGCAGGCGTGCCCACGCCAGGCTGTGCGATCGGGTCAGGTCGTCGAATCCGGCGGCGTCGCGCACGTCGTTGACGGCTTCCGTGACGGGTTCGGTGCTGGCGCGATCCAGCGAGGTGTGTAGCGAGACGATCTTCTCCACCCGGACTTCGGCTTGTTGCGCGACGTCCAACGTCCAGTCGTGGGCGATCAGGTCGTCTTGCCGGAACAGGGACTGGCCGACGTCGACGAGTTCGCCGCCCACGAACACCCGGAACCGCGCGGCTTCGGCGACGTGGATGTGGGACTGGGACGTTTGCGCGTGCAGGACGGTGATGTTCGGCGCGACTTCGGAGGTTTGGTAGTCGACGAGGTGGTGCCCGTCGAGGTCGCGGTAGCGGGCGACGCCGCAGTTGGTCACCCGCCCGTCGATGCCGCAGCGGAATGTGATCGTGCCTGACCAGTCTTCGGTGACGAGCGTGGTCTCCAGGCCGGCGAGGTGCGGTCGGGACATGTGCACGAACCGGCGTTGCACGACGCGCGTCGTCCGTGCCTGCCTGTCGCGGAAGCGCAACCGACGGACCAGGATGCCGCGTTCGAGGTCGAGTTCCTGGTCGTGGTCGAGCACTTCTACCTGCGCCAGGTCGAACCACGAGCCACCGTCGATGCGGAAGGTCAGCAGCAACCAGTTCGGCATGTTCACCAACGACTCGTTCTCCACCTCGTGACCAGCGATGGTCGTGGTGAGGCGGTTGTAGCAGCCGGCTACATAGGTGCCGGGATAGTGCACGCCGTCGGCACAGGATTCCGGTGCGGCACCGCGCGTGGCGAAGTACCCGTTGCCTAGCGTGCACAATGCCTCCCGGCGACCTTCATCACCGGGGTCGAACTCGTCGAAACCGAACAGCCAGGGATTCATGGGGTCCCCGCCAAGGACGCGAAGCGGGCGAGCAGCGCGCTCAGCGAGCGCGGCGAACCGATCGCCGCCAGTCGATCCGGCGCGGCGGGGTCGGGCCACAGCTGGACCCGGACCTGCCGACAAAGGGCGTGCACGGCGAGAACCGCGTGATGCAACGCAGCCCCGAAGCTGATCGTCAACTCCCGGAAGGCGGGATCTGTGACAGATAGCCCACTGGATCTGTCGAGCAGCAGGTGCAACGAGTTCGCCCCGCCTGCCATTGCCATCGTTGGACGTTGAACAGCGATGGCGCGCGTGCAGCAAGCGTGACGGCTACCTCCAGCACATCGCGATCGACGCCCTCGTGCATCGAGCACACCCACAGCCGCCGGGACTGCTTGCAGTGACGGTTACTTCCCGACGCGTGCGACAGGAATTTCCTTGCGCGCTTCGATTTCCCGTCGTGGCATGTTGATGGTCAGGATTCCTGCTTCGTACTCGGCCTTGATCTCTTCGGTGTTGCAGCTGGTCGGCAGCAGCAGAGTGCGACTGAAAGCGCCGTAGTGGAATTCGCTGTGCCGGTCGGTGCGTTCTTCGTGCTTGCGCTCGGCGTTGATCTTGAGCTGGTTGCCTTCGACGTTGATGTGGATGTCCTTCTCCGGGTCCACACCGGGCAGTTCGCAGCGGACCACGAACTCGCCCTTGTCGGCATAGGTCTCCAACCGCATTGCGTGCCGTTCACCGAAAGGCCACTCGGTTTCGAACATCTGGAAGATGTCGGGCAATCCCATTCCTGGCCTCGGCAACAAGCTGGTCATGATTTCCTCCAAGCGAACCTATCTCCGGCGTCTCCACTGTCGACGCAAGCGCGGTCGAGGGCTAGGGCCGGTCGACCCGTTTATCAACGGTCGGGAACGCGGTACCCACGCGACGGCGAACCGGAAACGGGTGACCTTGTCGGCTTTGCGCCAGCATTGGCCGTAGGGGGTGGGCGTGATGGCTGGAAGGGCAGTTCCGTCGCAGGAGACGGTCCGTTCGGCGCTGGCGCTGGCGTGCCGGGCGCCGTCGGTGCACAACAGCCAGCCGTGGCGGTGGAAGGTAGCCGAGCACTCGGTGCACCTCTACCTTGACAGCTCCCGGCTGCTACCGGACCTCGACCCGACCGGGCGCGAGTTGGTGATCAGCTGCGGAGCGATGCTGAACCACGTGCGCATCGCGCTCGCCGCCGAGGGATGGCAGCCCCGGGTGCACCGGCTGCCGAATCCTGCGCAACCGGATCATCTGGCGTCGATCGAATTCAGCAGGCTGGATGAGGTCGACGAGCATGTGGTGACGCTGGCTGCTGCTGCGGCGGACCGGCGCAGCGACCGGAGGCCGTTCTTGCAAGATCCGGTTCCCGGGAAGGTCCTCGTGCCCCTGCGCGAGGTCGCGCGGGTGGAGGGCTGCACGCTCACTTTCGCCTTGGACGACAGGACACGTCGGGAGTTGGAACTGGCGATCGAACACGCGGGCTCGGTGCAACGCCAGCGACCTGAGTACCGGCAGGAGCTCGCCGCCTGGGCTGGTCGGCATGCCTCCGCCGAGGGGGTGCCGGCCCGCAGCATTCCGGCCGAACACCTGCGCGGCATGCCCGAGCGAGATTTCGCCCTGGTCGCCGAGGGGGAGCTGCCCGTGCCGATCCTGGACGATGGGGCGGTGCTGGCGGTCCTGGCGACCCATGGCGACAGCTACGAGAGCTGGCTGGCTGCCGGAGAGGCGTTGAGCGCGGTGCTGCTGAGCGCGACGGAGCAAGGACTGGCGACCTGCCCGTTGAGCCAGATCGGCGAGGTCGCCGAGTCCCGCAACCAGGTGCGGGAACAGGTCCTCGGCGGAAACGGGTTTCCACAGCTGGCGATCCGGATCGGATGGCCGGTCACGCACGAGTTCCCCGGGCCGCTGACCCCTCGCCGCGCGCTGTCGGAAATCGTCGAGCAACTGTTCCCGTCGGAGTGAGTGCGGCTTTAGAGCCGGCTCCGTGCCGCCTCGAGGAGAATCTTGCGCTCGGCGACATCGACCGCGCGCATGATCTTGTTTCCCAACTTCCCTCAAGGGACTCCGGCAGCGTCAGGTAACGGCATGGGTCGACCAGGAATAAGGGCCGTTGGACCCTGCATCGACGTCCGGGATGCGCGACAGTCGACAAGCGCCTCGCAACCCTAGACCCATCGGCGGAAGATCATCAAACTGAGCACCTCTCGCGCCAGGGCCGGCACGTCCCCAGCCCGCTTCGTCCACCCGGACAGCGTCGGGATCGTGCAGAGCCACTGCGCGTTGGTGGTGTTCATCGCCAGGTCATGCCTACAAGGTCAAACGGATGTCCTTTCCGCTGATGCATTCCGCTGTCGTCGCGACGTCGACGCCCGAATGCAGCGTTCGTTCGATCACGCGTCGGCGTTGCCGTCCACCAAGGTTTTGGGCGTCTGGCCGATCGGCTGCATCCGGGTGATCTCGCCGAGGGCGGCGTAGTTCGGGCCGCCGATCCGCGCGATCGGTCGCATGGCAGCCGTGTCGATCTTGCCGTTGGTGAGGAGCGCATCGCGGACGTGGAAGGCGAGGACTTCACCGACGACGAACTCCGCCCCGGTCATGCCGTATTCGGTGGCGCTGTGGAAGCGGCACTCGAGGCTGACCGGCACATCGCGCAGGCGCGCTACGCCGATGTGGTCGGACGGCAGCGACTCCAGTTCGAGCTCCTCGACTTCGCTGATGTGGGACGGGTACTCGATCGCGCTGAGGTGCACGGCTTCGATCAGTGACTCGTCCGGGATGTTGACGACGAACTCACCGCGCGCGTGGATGTGATTTCCGGTGTCCTTGCGCGCCCCGTTCTTCCGGCCGATGTTGATCCCAATCATCGGCGGCTTGTTGGAGACGAAGGTGAAGCAGCTGAACGGAGCGAGGTTGAGCACTCCGTCGTCGGAAAGGGTGGTGATCCAAGCGATGGGGCGTGGCACGACGATGCCAGTCATCAGCTTGTAGGTGGCTTCCGGGTCCAAGCTCTCCGGCGCGATTCTCATAAGTTCCTCCTGCTCTCCCGGTACTCGGCGAGAGTCTCGGCCGATGCCGGGTAGACACCCGGAAGTGCAACACCTGCCCTGATCTTGGTCGCGATGAACTCTTCGAGACCTTCCTGCTCGACCGAAGCCTCGGCCACCTCGCGCGCCAGATCCCGGGGAATCACGACCACGCCGTCGCCGTCGCCGACCAGCACGTCACCGGGGTAGACGGCGACGTCACCGCAGCCGACCGGCACGTCCTGATCTGCCACGCGCAGGTACGCCCGGCTCACGTTCGCGGTCTTCCCCGCCGAGTAGCAGGCAAGCCCGGTCGCCGCCACCGAGGCGGCGTCGCGCACGCTGCCGTCGGTGACGAGCCCCCTCGCCCCGCGTGCCTTGAGCCGTTCGACGAGAAGATCCCCTCCGGTCGCGGTCCGTGACTGGCCGCGCGCGTCGATCACCAACACCGCGCCCGCCGGGGTCGCTTCGACGACGTCGAACAGCGACAGCCCGGCAACCACCTTGGAGCCGGGCCACAGGCCCTCTTGGTCTTCCCGAGAGGGGATGCACCGCATGGTCCACGCGACACCGACCATCCGCATCGAGGAGTCCAACGGTGCCGCGCCGGTGATGAACTGGTCGCGCAGGCCGCGGTTGAGCAGTTGGCTGGCGATGGTCGCGGTGCTGACGCCGGAGAGGAGGTTCTCGACCTCCGACTCGAGCGCCCTCACAACAGGCCCCAGGTCTTGGCCGCGGCGCGCACTCGCTGCTGGCCTGCCTCCGACAGCGGCGCCATCGGCGCGCGGAGCGTCGGGCTGATCATGCCTGACTGCCCCAGCAGCCATTTCACCGCCGTGGGGTTGGTCTCGGTGAGCACCACGTCGTTGAGATCGAGCAGTCGGTAGTGCAGCTTGCGGGCCTCGTCCCAGTCGCCTCCGGCGTAGGCGTCGTACATGCGCGCTATCTCGCGCGGAACCAGGTTCGCTGTGACGCTGATGAACCCGGCACCGCCGATCGCCAGCAGCGGGAAGCACAGCGCTTCGAGCCCGGAGAACAACAGGAATTCCGGGCCCGTCTCGCGCAGCACGAAGTTGGCGTGCGCGAAATCGGGGCTGGCTTCTTTCATCCCGATCACTTGCGGAACGTCACGCCACAAGCGACCGACGGTCTCGGGTGAGATTTCCACACCGGTTCGGGAGGGGATGTTGTAGACCAGCAGCGGGATGTCCACGGCTTCGGCCAATCGGCTGTACCAGGCGTAGAGGCCGTCCTGCGTCGGCTTCGCGTAGTAGGGCACGATCACGAGCGCCGCATCCGCCCCGACCTCCTTCGCCTTCTTGGTGATGGCGATGGTCTCCGCCAGCTGGTGGGTGCCGGTCCCCGGTACGAACGGCAGTCTTCCGTCGACCGTTTCAGCGGCAACCTCGATCATCTGCAGGCGTTCGTCGAGGTTGAGCGCACCGGGCTCGCCCGTGGTCCCGGTGATCGAGATTCCGTGGCTGCCCGCGCCTACGTGGTGCTCGACTAGCTTCCGGAAGGTGGGAAAGTCCACCGATCCATCAGCGTCGAACGGGGTGACCAGCGGGACGATCGAGCCATGAAGTTTCGGGGGTGCGTCGGTCATCGAGAGGTACCTCTCCGTAGTTGCGAATTCCGTTGAAGCGACGTTATGGCCGCAGCGAGATGCCACTCAAGACAATTGCCGACGACATTGATAAAGTTCATGCATGAATGTGGATATGGCGTTGCTGCGTTCGTTCGTCGTGCTCGCGGAGGAACTGCACTTCGCCACGGCCGCCGAACGCCTCTACATCGAGCAGCCCGCCCTCAGCCAGCGCATCAAGCGACTCGAGCGGCGGATCGGCGTGGAGCTGTTCATTCGCGACACCCGAAACGTGCGGCTGACTCCGGCAGGATCGGGTTTCCTCGCGGATGTTCTGGACGTGCTCGAACGCTACGACGACGCCGTCGTCCGGGCTCGCGAGGTGGAAGCGGGCAGTCGCGGGACGGTCCGCGTGGCCTACACGCTCAGCATCGGGTACGAAACGTTGCCGGTGCTGTTCAGCACCGTCCAGGAGCGATTGCCGAGCCTGTCCTTCGAAGCCATCGAGATGTGGGAGAACGACGTTCTCGACGCGATCCGGCGTCGCACCTGGGATGTCGGGCTCGTCCGCTACAACCCGGATGACCCGGAGATCGTGTCGGTGCTCGTTCGCAACGAGCCGCTGATCCTCGCTGTCCCCAGCGGGCACCCTCTGGCGGGCCGCGACAGCGTGCGGATGGCCGAACTCTCGGGCGAACGATTCGTCATCACGCCGTCGAACCTCGCGCCGGGCTACCAGGGATTGATCGAGAACGTCTTCACGACAGCGGGATTCTCACCGCAGACCGTGCACAACCCGGTACCGGGTAGCCGCGTCATGGCAGTGCTGCGCCGGGAGAAGTCGGTCGCCCTGCTGCCGGCCTCGGCGCAGCTGGTGCACCCGGAAGGCGTTGCGGACTTCGTCCCGATCGCCGACGAGTTCGCGAAGCTCCCGGTTCGGTTGCTGCATCGCGAGAACCCGCCGCCCGCGGTCCGCCTCCTCATCGAGACAGTGCAACAGGCCGCTCGCGAACAGCGGTGGCTGTGAGCAAGCGACCTGTTGGTGATTCACTGTCGGGCTTCGAGCGCGCCGCGCGTCTCCTTCGACCTGGCGACCAGCCAGAGGAACAGCACACCCACGACCAGACTGATGGTGATCAGCACCGGCACGATCTCGCCAGCATCACTACTCACGGCCGTCACCAGCGAAGGCATCATCCCGCTGAGGCCGTAGCCCACGTTCCAGGCGAACGCGGTCCCGCTCGAGCGGAGCTCGGTGGGGAACAGCTCGTTGAGGAAGATGATCAGTGGTGCGCTGATCGCGCCGGAGGCCATCACCATGACGGCGCTGCAGCCCAGCAGCGCGACCGCGCTCGGGCTCGTGAGCGAGTCCATCACCGCGTAGAGCCCCGGGATCAGCACGAGGCACGCCACTCCCGCGCCGAGGAACAGCTTCTTGCGCCCGACCCGCTGGCTCAGGTGCCCGCACAGGACCGCCACCACCGCCGATCCGACCACGTTGATGATGACGAACGAGCTCGTCTCCTGTTGGGAAAGCTGGAACGCGTTCTTGTACACAGTCGGAAGGATGCCCGTGGTGAGGTAGTAGGGCGCCGACGCGGTGAACACGATCGCGGCGGCGGTCAGCGTCTGCGCCCGCCACCGCGGCGTGAACAGAACTCGCGCGGGCTGCTTGGTTTCCTTCGGTTCCGCGGCCAGCCTGGTCTGCCGTTGGGTCCACAGCGGAGACTCCTCGGTCCGCCGCAGGACGAGGTGGTTCAGCACTGAACCCAGCAGACCGGCCACGAACAGCACCCGCCAGCCCCAGGAAGCGAAGCCGTCCGCCCCGGCCATCGCGGTGACGGCGAGCACCAGCACGTTGATGATCACCACCGCCAGGCTCGCGCCACCGCCCTTGATCAGGCCGGCAGTCATTCCGCGGAAGCGTTCCGGGACGCTCTCCGTCGCGATGGTGTGCGTGGACGCACTGATGCCACCCACGAATAATCCTTGGATCACGCGGAGGATCAGCAGCGCCACGGGCGCGATAAATCCGATCGTCGCGATTCCCGGCAACACGCCCATCAGCGCGGTGGAGATCCCGGCACCGAGGACGGCGATGGACATGGCCCGCCGCCGGCCCGTCCGGTCGGCGAGCGAGCCGAACACGAGACCGCCCAACGGTCGCACGACAAGGCTCACCGCGAAGGCCGCGTAGGTCGCGGCCAACGCGAGCATGGGGTTCAACGACGGGAAGAACGCCTTGGAGACGTGTGACGCGACGTGCAAGATGACCATCAGGTCGAACATGTCGACCGTCCATCCCAGCACGGCGACCGAAATGACCTTCACGTCTGCACGAGTTAGTTTCGCGCGTGCGTCCGCACCCGCGGCCACGGCGGTGTCATGCCCGCTCATCTGCGCCACCTCTGCTTCCTTCACCGAAGCCGAACAACTCCTGGGGATTGGTCACGAGGATCTGCCGCCGGGTCTCCTCATCGGGTGCGTACCGGGCCAGCAGGTCCATCAGTGCACCGTCGTTGGGGATCGGCCCCTCGTGCAGGGGGTGCGGCCAGTCGGTCGCCCAGACAACCCGTGACGGTGCGTGCTGGATGTAGGACCGCGCGTACTCCGCCGCATCGTTCCAGGGGTATCCGGCGAGCGACCGGCGGTCCCCGTTGGACAACATCACCCACCAGTTCCCCCGCGTGAGCAGCTCCAGCACGTGGCGAAAGTGCGGGTCAGCTTGGCCGTGACGATACTGCAACGGCCCCATGTGGTCGATCACGACGTCCGCCTCGACGTCGTCGAGCAGCGGCGTGACCTCTCGCGGATCGAGGCCGTTCATGTGCAACTTTAGATGCCAGCCGAGTGGGACGACCCGGTCCGCAGTGCGCTTGACGTCTTCAGGGGTCGGCATCCGGTTCTTCAGCTTGGGATGGAAGTTGAACCGCGCCGAACGGATACCTGCTTCGTGCATCTGCGCGAGCTCTCGGTCGCTCACCGAGTTGTTCACCACCCCGCACCCGCGGTAGTTGTCACCCGCGATCTTCAGCGCTTCGATGAGAGCGCTGTGATCGGTACCGTATGCCGTGGACTGAACGATGACCCCGCGCTCGATGCCGAGCTTCTTGTGCATGTCCAGCATGGCTTCGACGGTCGCGTCGAGTACGACGTATGCGGCGTCGGGACGAACGGGAAAACGAACCGCGTCGCCGAAGATGTGCGTCTGACTGTCGCAGGCACCGGCCGGACACGGATTTTCCGGTTCCCGAGTCTCAGGATCGAAATGGGAGTAGTCAGGCATGTTGCCTCCCGCGTCGGCGCGATCAGGACGCGCTGTCGAATACGGCGATGACTTCGCATTGCACGAGAATGTGCGGCTTGGTAGTGCCGAGCGTGAGTTGTCGCGCGGGGCGGTTCGCGCCATCGGGGAACAGCTCGCACCACTGGCGGTTGAGCTCGGCGCGATCGTCCGAGCGAGCAAGGCGCACCGACGCCTTCGCGATATCGTCGAGACTCCCGCCTCCTGCCACGAGAACCTCGCGGACGCGGGAGAACATCGTGGCGCACTGCTCAGCGAACTCTTCGGGAAAAGTGGCTGGATCGCCGCCGGAGCCGCCACCGTGGATAGCCCCCGAGAACAGCAGGTTGCCGAGCCGACATGCCGCAGGAATCGGGTTCTCGTGCGCGAACCCGTCGAGAAATATGCTGTGCCTACGGGCCACGGTGGACTCCCTTGTCCGAGCTGGATGAACTCTTGAGCAGACGCTAAGGAGCCCGCGAGCCTCTCTTCAAATCACACCGGAACTCCTTTGATGCATCCTGTGCATGAATCTGCGCTCGCCGCACCGACCGGTTCACATCACCGCACACGCGAGGCGGCGGACAACCGCGCTGTCCCGCCCAGTCGATGGCCTCTAATCAGTCTCCCGCCGTTGGTCGCCGGGGCGCTGTTCGGCTGGTGGGCGCCGACGCTGGCTGGCTTTTTGCCACGGCCTCGACCGATGTTCGGCCACCGGCGCACATACCCAGCTGACCGACCCGCGTGATGGACGCGCCCTGCACCTGCTCGGCTGCTACCACCCCCCGCCAATGCAACATCAACACAGGCACCCTCAGCCACGCCATGCTCCGCACGGTCCTGCACGACGCCGCTCGGCTCGCCGGGCTGTCACAGCCCCGGCTGCAGAGGTAGATAGCTCGGGCTTCGTCCAGTCAACGGCACGCTCCGGCACACCGATGCATCCAGGCGTGTGGCGTCTCAACCTGCCGTGATTGCCCCGCCTGCGAGAGGGGACCGGGTGCGCGACACTGCGGCAGGCACATCGGAGACTCGTCGGCGGGAGGCGAGCAGCGGTGACAGACAGCTCGGAGGACGCTGCCGACCGCATCATGCGGTGGGCCCAGTTCTTCTTTCCGGGCCAGCAGTCACCGGATCGGCATTCCCTCTCGCGTACGGGTGGGCGGGGCGCTGAGGAGTTCTACCGGGAGCGGTGGCGTCACGACCGCGTGGTGCGTTCTACCCATGGGGTGAACTGCACCGGCTCGTGTTCGTGGCAGGTGTTCGTCAAGGACGGCATCATCACCTGGGAGACCCAGCACACCGATTACCCTTTGGTGGGGCCGGATTCGCCGGAGTACGAGCCTCGTGGTTGTCCGCGAGGGGCGTCGTTCTCCTGGTACACCTACTCGCCCACCAGGATTCGCTATCCGTACGTGCGGGGCCTGCTGTTGCAGTCGTGGCGCGACGCCCGAGTCAAGCACCAGGATCCCGTCGCAGCATGGTCCTCCATTGTGGATGATCCGCCGGTGGTGGCGGAGTACAAGCGGGCACGTGGCAAAGGTGGCTTCGTCCGGTCGACATGGGACGAGGTCGTGGAGCTGATCGCCGCGGCGCAGGTGCACACGATCAAACGGTACGGCCCGGACCGGGTCGTCGGGTTCTCCCCGATTCCGGCGATGTCGATGACCTCCTATGCGGTGGGCACGCGGTTTCTGTCGTTGATCGGTGCGACGATCTCGTCGTTTTATGACTGGTATGCGGATCTGCCGGTGGCTTCGCCGCAGGTGTTCGGCGATCAGACCGATGTGCCGGAGTCGGCGGATTGGTTCAACGCCGCCTATTTGATCGTGTGGGGGACGAACCTGCCGATCACGCGTACGCCGGACGCGCATTTCATGACCGAGGCGCGCTATCGGGGGCAGAAGGTGGTCGTGGTCTCTCCGGATTATGGGGATCACACGAAGTTCGCGGACGACTGGTTGGCCGCCGCGCCTGGCACGGATGGTGCGCTGGCGATGGCCATGGGGCATGTGATCCTCACCGAGTTCTACGTCAACCGGCAGGTGCCCCGATTCCTGGAGTACGCGACGACCTACACCGATCTGCCGTTTCTGGTCACGCTGCGCGAGCGGGAGGGCGGGTTCGTTCCGGATAAGTTCCTCACTGCCGCCGACCTGGGGCAGCGCGTCGAGGCTGCCGAGTTCAAGGCGGTGGTGCTGGATGCGTCCAGCGGCGAACCGGCCGTGCCCAACGGCTCGCTCGGGTTCCGCTGGAGTGAATCCGGCCAAGGCCGCTGGAACCTCAAGCTCGATGGCATCGACCCCGTGCTCAGCCTGCACGGTCGGGCCGGCACCGAAGCCGTGGCAGTTGACCTGCCCCGCTTCGACGAAGGCGGTGGCGTGCTGCGCCGGGGTGTCCCGGCTACCCGCATCGCCGGGCACCTGGTGACCACGGTGTTCGACTTGCTGCTGGGCCAGTACGGTGTCGCTCGCGAGGGGCTGCCGGGGGTGTGGCCGAGCGGTTACGAGGACGCGTCGGTGCCCTGCACGCCGGCGTGGCAGGAGCCGATCACCTCGGTCCCTGCCGCTGCTGTGGCGCGCGTGGCGCGGGAGTTCGCCCGCAACGCCGAACGCACCGGCGGCCGGTCGATGATCGCGATGGGCGCCGGCACGAACCACTGGTTCCACTCCGATCAGATCTATCGCAGCTTCCTGGCGCTGCTGCTGCTCACCGGGTGTCAGGGCGTCAACGGCGGTGGGTGGGCGCACTACGTCGGGCAGGAGAAGGTGCGCCCGCTGACCGGCTGGTCCCATCTGGCGTTCGCCGCGGACTGGCAGCGGCCGGCCCGGCACATGGCGGGCACGCCGCTGTGGTGGCTGGCCACGGATCAGTGGCGCTACGAGACGTCCCGCGTCGACGCGCTGACCAACCCCCTGGGACCGGGACGGCTTGCCGGATGGACCGCGCCGGACTGCAACGCGCTGGCCGCCCGGTTGGGGTGGATGCCCTCGCACCCGGCGTTCAACCGCAATCCTCTTGATCTTTGCGACGAGGCCGAGAAGGCCGGTGCGGATGTGGCTGATCATGTTGTGGCGCAGTTGCGCAGCGGGGCATTGCGGTTCGCCGCCGAGGACCCGGACGATCCGGCGAACTTCCCGCGGGTGCTGATGGTGTGGCGGGCGAACCTGTTCGCCTCGTCGATGAAAGGCCACGAGTACCTGCTGCGGCACCTGCTGGGCACCGACGACGCGGTCACCGCGGACGAGACCCCACCCGCGCTGCGACCGAGCCAGGTCACCTGGCGGGAACCGGCGCCGGTGGGCAAGCTCGACCTGTCGGTGGCCATGGACTTCCGGATGACCAGCACATGCCTGTTCTCCGACGTGGTGCTGCCCGCCGCCACCTGGTACGAGAAGCACGACCTGTCCTCCACCGACATGCACCCGTTCGTGCACGCGTTCAACCCGGCCATCGCGCCACCGTGGCAGGCCCGCACCGACTTCGACGCCTTCCAGACGATCGCGCGGGAGTTCTCCCGGCTGGCCTCAACTCACCTGGGCGTGCGGCGGGACGTCGTCGCGGCGCCTCTGGCTCACGACACGTCAGACGAGCTGGCCCAGCCACGCGGCAGGGTGGCGGATTGGAAGACCGGCGACTGCGAGCCCGTGCCGGGCACGACGATGCCAAAGCTCATTGTGGTCGAGCGAGATTATGCGGCCGTGGCGGAGAAAATGGCCGCTATCGGGCCGCTGCTGGACACGCTGGGCACCAGTACCAAGGGCGTGACGTGGGTGCCGGAAGAGGAGATCGACCACCTGCGCCGCAGCAACGGCACCGTGCGCGGCGGTATCGCGGACGGACGGCCCTCGATCGCACGGGATGACCAGTTCTGCGAGGCGATCCTGGCACTGTCCGGCACGACCAACGGCCGACTGGCCGTCGAGGGGTTTCGGGCGCTGGAACGCCAGACCGGCGTGGACCTCGCCGATCTGGCGGCCGAGCGGGCGGGTGACCGGGTCACCTTCGCCGACACCCAAACCCAGCCGCGCAGGGTGATCACCTCGCCGGAATGGTCCGGTGTGGAAAGCGAGGGCCGCCGCTACTCGCCATTCACGATCAATGTGGAGCGGCTGACACCGTGGCACACCCTCACCGGCCGGCAGCACTTCTTCCTCGACCACGACTGGATGGCGGAGTTCGGCGAGCAGCTTCCGACGTACCGGCCGCCGCTGAACGCTCTCGCTCACGTCACCCAACCTTCTCAAGTGGACGGTCAGCCTGTCTTGGTGGTGCGGTATCTGACGCCGCATTCGAAGTGGTCGATTCACTCCGAATTCCAGGAGAATCTGCATATCCTGACGTTGTTTCGTGGTGGTCCGGTGATCTGGATGAGCCCCGCCGACGCGGACAAGATCGGGGTCGGCGACAACGACTGGATCGAGGCGTCCAACCGCAACGGTGTCGTGGCCTGCCGGGCCGTGGTCACGCACCGGATGCCGGAGGGCACCGTGTTCATGTACCACACCATGGACCGGCACCTGAACGTCCCCAGAATCGAGAAATCCGGGCGTCACGGCGGCGGTGACAACTCGTTGACGCGGTTGCTGATCAAACCGACCCATCTCATCGGCGGCTACGCCCAGCTCAGCTACGCCTTCAACTACCTCGGCCCCACGGGTCATCAGCGGGACGAGATCACCGTGATTCGTCGCCGCAGCCAACAAGTCCGGTTCTAGGCGCAGGGAGCGAACCGATGCGGGTGATGGCTCAAGTCGCGATGGTGATGAACCTGGACAAGTGCATCGGGTGCCACACCTGCTCGGTGACCTGCAAGCAGACGTGGACCAACCGGCCCGGCGCGGAATACGTGTGGTTCAACAACGTCGAAACCAAACCCGGCACCGGCTACCCCCACCGCTACGAGGATCAACGGCGGTGGAACGGGGGCTGGCGGCTGAACCGGCACGGCAAGCTGACACTCGCCGCTGGCGGCCGACTCCGCAAACTGCTGACCTTGTTCTACAACCCCGACCTCCCGTCGCTGGACGACTTCTACGAGCCCTTCACTTACGACTACACCCATCTCACCACCGCCCCGCTCTCGGATTCCTTTCCCAGCGCCCGGCCGACATCGCAGCTCACCGGGCGCGACATGGCACCGTCCTACGGCCCGAACTGGGACGACGACCTCGCGGGCTCGACGGAGTACGCCACCGCGGACCCCAACCTGGAGGGAATGTCCGAGCAGGTACGGCTGTCGTTCGAGAAGGCGTTCATGTTCTACCTGCCGCGCATCTGCGAGCACTGCCTCAATCCCAGCTGCGTGGCATCCTGTCCGTCCGGGGCGATGTACAAGCGCGAAGAGGACGGCATTGTCCTGGTCGATCAGGACCGCTGCCGGGGCTGGCGGTTCTGTGTCTCGGGCTGCCCGTACAAGAAGGTGTACTTCAACCACCGCACCGGCAAAGCCGAGAAATGCACCTTCTGCTACCCACGCATCGAAGGCGGCCAGCCCACCATCTGCTCGGAAACATGCGTGGGCCGGCTGCGTCATCTCGGCGTGCTGCTCTACGACGCCGATGCGGTCCACGCCGCAGCGTCCACACCGGACGAACAGGAACTCTACGAAGCGCACCTGTCGGTCTTCCTCGACCCACACGATCCGGAGGTGCAGGCCGAGGCGGAGCGCGCCGGCATCGCCCACGACTGGATCGACGCCGCCCAACGCTCCCCGGTGTATGCGCTGATCAAGCGCCACCGGGTCGCGTTGCCGCTGCATCCGGAGTACCGCACGCTGCCGATGGTCTGGTACATCCCACCGCTGTCGCCGGTCACCGACGCCGTCCACGCGGCAGGCTACGACGACGCCGACCCCGACCGCGTGTTCGCAGCCATCGACTCCCTACGTATTCCCTTGTCCTATTTGGCGAACCTGTTCACCGCGGGAGACACCACGGTGATCGCCGGTGTTCTGCGGAAACTCGCCGCGATGCGGATCCACATGCGCGGGAACCAACTGGGCGACGCCGCCGACGAAGGACTTCTGGCCGCAGTCGGGAGCACTGCCGAAGAAATGGACGACCTCTACCGGCTGCTGGCCATCGCGAAATACGACGAGCGCTACGTCATTCCGCGCGTGCATGCCGAAGACACCGGGGCACAGATGGCCCAGCACTGCCCGGTCGGTGAGGCCGGCGGCGGAAGCCAGTTCCGCGACAGCGACGGGCGGAGGCGGTTCAACCTCCTCGGCTACAGCGGCGGTCCCGTGCCCGGCCTGTTCGGCGAGGAGGACCGATGAGACGCGCATCATCGGCTACGGCTAAGGGCACGGCCCTGCTGTACAAGGTGACTTCGATCCTGCTGCAACACCCCGACAAACCCGTCTGGGCCGCCCTCCACGACATCTCGGCTGCGACGCCCGCGATCAGGGATGCCGCGGCGAGGCGCCACATCGAATGCTTCCTCAACTGGATCACCACCACGCCCGCCATCGAGGTCGCGTCCCACTACGTCGCCACTTTCGACCACACTTCCCGGCGCGCCCTGCACCTCACCTACTACCGCCACGGCGACACCCGCGCCCGCGGCATGGCCCTGCTGGCACTCAAACACACCTACCGCGCCGCCGGATACGAACCACCTCCCGGCGAACTGCCCGACTACCTGCCGCTGATGCTGGAATTCGCCGCTCTCGCGCCGGAGGGCGGCCGCCGGGTCCTCATCCAATGCCAGGCCGGCTTCGAACTGCTCCGCCAGGCACTGCACGACTCACACACCCCGTACGGGCTGCTCATGAACGCGATCCGCACCCAGCTACCGGCGATGCGCCGGCGAGACCGCGACGACCTGCGTGCACTGGCCCACACCAGGACACCGACCGAGAACGTCGGACTCGAACCGTTCGCACCACCCGAATTCCTCACCGGAGAACACCAATGAGCCCATGGGACCTGGGGTGGTGGGTCATCCTGCCCTACCTCGCGCTGGTCACCTTCGTCGTCGGCCACATCTGGCGGTGGCGCTACGACCAGTTCGGCTGGACCAGCCGCTCCACCCAACTCCAAGAACGCCGGCTGCTGAAATGGGGCAACCCGCTGTTCCACTACGCGACTTTCGCCGCGATCGCCGGCCACGTGCTCGGCATCCTCATCCCGAAATCGTGGGTCGACGCGCTCGGAATACCCGAAAGCACCTACCGGTGGTTTTCCGCCGCCGGCGGGACCATCGCCGCCCTCGCGCTGATCGTGGGGATCGCCGTGCTGGCCGCCCGCCGACTGCTCGTCGCCCGCGTCCGCACCACCACCAGCCCCGTCGACTGGGTCGCGCTCATACTGCTCGCCATCGTGATCGTGCTCGGCATCATCCCCACCATGGGGATCAACCTCTTCGGCCCCGGCTACGATTACCGCACCACCGTCGCCCTCTGGTTCCGGGGACTGTTCGTCGGCGCGCCGGACGTCGCCGCCATCGCAGGCGCTCCGCTGATCTATCAGATTCACGCTACGGCGGCCTGGCTCATCCTCGGCATCTGGCCGTTCACCCGTCTCGTGCACGCCTGGAGCGTCCCCCTGTGGTACCTCTGGCGGCCCTACCTCGTCTACCGCAGCCGCCAAGCCACCCACCCAGTCGAGCCCGGCACCAGCGGGCGACGCTGGCGCCGCATCGGCACCCGCTACTGACCCGAACCGACACACCGCCGAGCTGTGTTCCCCGCTGGGGTGCCCGACAGGGACGACACCTGCAAGATGCTCTTCATCAACGGAATCGCCGATGCGCTGGTGCCGGTCGAGGACAGTCTCGTCTTTTCGGGCGCCGCGACACGCTGGTGGTGATGGCGGAAGGCGAAACGCACTGCGTGGTCACCAAATGGGCCGACACGATCGCCCTGATCACCGGCTGGCTCGCTCGCGAGGTCGCCTGATGGTCGGCTGATCGACTGCGAAGACGACACTGCGAGTCACAGCCGAATCGAGTTCAGGGAGGAACTCCCATGATCACTGCCGCCACCCAGGTGTCGCCCCCTCCCGGGCGTGCCAGTCGCGCTCGTCGACCCCGCCACCGGGACTCGGATGGCAGGCGTCGGGGAGGGCGAGATATGCCTGGACCTGGCTCAGCGCCCGGTGAACTTCATGCGCGGATACCTGGACGACGAAGCGCGCAATGCCGAGGCCACGCACGACGGGCTCTATCACACCGGCGATGTCGCGACCGTCGACGAACGCGGCTACATCACGTTCGTCGGCCGCACGGACTCCTCGCTAGATCGGGTGCGGCTGCGGGTGGCGAGACCGTCGTAGGCGCGCATCAGGAATTTGTGCGTCGGGCGCTCGACGGCGCGGGTCAGGGCCCAGCCCAGCGCCGTGCCGGTAATCAGCATCGCGGCCGTCTGCAGGAGGGGGTCGACGCCGATCTCGTCGAGCTTCTTCATGACGATGTAGCCGATCGTCTGGTGCACTAGGAACACGCCGTAGGAAATCCCCGCGAACCATCGGATCCCCCCGGCCAGCCACTCCGGGAAGATCTGATTCCAGTCCGGCCCGAAGGCCGTCAGCGCGACCACAACCATGCCGATGCACACCGCGACCGTCGAGCCCCAGTCGGCGATCAGGCCTTCCGGCGTCTCGGTGTAGTTGTGCAACGCCTGGCCGAGCATGCAGGCCGCCAGCATCGCCGCGAAGTGCAGGAGGCCGATGCGCCGGGTCGACCACAGCCAGATCGCCACCCCGGCGACGAACAGATGCCAGCGGTGCACGCCGATGCCGTCGACGATCGTGCGGTAGAGCTCCGACTTGTCGGCCACCCGCACCGGCCACTGCGCGATCGGCACCAGCACCGCCGCCCACAGCACCACGATGATCCGCCGCCCGTGGCCCCACCTGGTGCGGAACAGCAACGCGGCCGCAGTGAAGCCCATCAGCTGCAGCGGCACCGTCCAATGTGAGCCGTCGATGAACCAGTAGTCCGCCGGCTTCCAGTTCCACAGCATCAGCAGGTTCCACCACAGGTCGTTGAGGCTCGGGTAGAACCAGCTTTCGACCGCCGCCCAGCACATCACCGCGAAGATCACCACGACCGCGCCGACGAACGGCGGGAACAACCTGGCCATGCGTCCCCACCAATAACGCAGCACGGTGCCGCGGCCGATGGTGACGCAGGCGAAGTACGCCGAGATCACCAGTAGCAGGCTGGCGCCGACCTGGTAGGGGAAGACGACGTTGCGCGGCGTCATCTCGGGGTGCAGGTAGGTGCTGAGGAAGGTGGAGTGGTAGCACATCACGAGCAGGACGCAACTGGTTCGCACGACGTCCCAGCTGATCTTGCGTTTACGCCGGCCCGAGGCTTGGGTTGCACGCGTAGCGGTTATCTCGGGCACACCCGTCACCGTACCAGGCTATTTGTCGGATTAATTCCCTATTGCAGCGGGTTTGATCAGCGCAAACAGCGTATTTCGTTGGCCTGTTCGGTCGATGTCGAGTTGCTCACGGTCTCCGCGCCACAGCGGAATAACCGAGCGGGGTGGGCGGCTGCAAGTCCAGGTCGCCGTGCTCGGGCCGCCACTGAGCGATCGGCACGACCCCCAGGTCGACCACGTCGAGGCCGTCCAGCAGGGATTCCCGTCGGGATGCCGCAGCCGACGTCGGGGAATTGCCGCACGCCCGCGGCCAGGCCCATCCGGATCGCCCGGTGCAGGCAGGCGCGGTTGGCCAGCGCGTGCAGCCGCATGTCCGGGGCCACCGACAAGACCCCGCCGGGCCAGTTCGCGGTCCGAGGCGAAGTTGCAGCCGCCGCCCAGGAAGTAGTCATAGACCCTGGCGCCGCTCGGGCGGTCCGGGTCGAGGTCCTGCGGGAGCTGGGCGTGGTCCGACATGGGGCCTCCGGGTAACCATTCAGGCAGCGCAGAGTAGTCGCCCGAACACCGGTCGAACAGCGTGAAACGTGAGTGAGGACACCCCGAACGTGTCCTTGACCTTTAGCGCGCTTGAGGTTTGAGACTTTCGGCGAACGCAAGATCAGTGAAGGGGAAGAGACCGATGGCGCAGTACGTGTTGCCGGAGTTGGACTACGACTACGCGGCGTTGGAGCCGGCGATCGCCGGTGAGATCAACGAGCTGCACCACAGCAAGCA
>NZ_JBSFLZ010000103.1:0-27239 GCF_053599315.1 Saccharopolyspora sp. NPDC000995 | reverse complement strand
CCCCCCAGGTCATCCCATCGACAGGGGGGAACAGTCATGCCGGGCCCAGAGGCCAGAGATCCTCTTGCAGGACCGAGAAAAACATAACGGGGGCGGGTGCGAAACCACCACACTCGACCCCAACACCCATCAGCCCGACGACCGCGCCAGACCCGCCAGCAGCGCAGCGACCAAATCAGGCCGCGACCAATCGGAACAGTGCGCGGTCTGCAACTCCACGATCTCGACCTCATCCCACACCACCGACGCCGAGACCAAATCCGGCAACCGATCAAGCACGCCCCGCACGAAAGTCACCAGCACCCCCGCCACGCCGCCGCGCGCACACCTTGCCCACCAACAACCGGATTGCTCGGCCGCAACAGCGAAACCGCCTCCGCGGCCCGCCGCACAGAACAGTCGTGGAACAACGCCTCCCACGCGGAATCCGCAGCCAACTCCAACATGCCATCCCCGCGCCATCGCACCGATTCCCGCGCCTCCGCAGCAGGCGGGGAGCCAGACCCGCCAAGCTCTGCCCGACATCCGGCAACGCCCCAGCGAGGTACACCAGTCGCCGCACCACCAGATGCTCCACAGAGGCCTCCGCGATCACCGCACCGCCATACAAATGCCCGCACAGCACCACAGGCCCGGACACCGCATCCAGGACCTCCCGCACATACGCGGCATCATCGTGCAAATCACCAGCAGCATCGCGAATACCACCGAACGCACTGGGCAAGTCCGCAACCGCGCACCCCACCGGCGAATCCGCCAGACCAGCAACGACATCACGCCACGACCACGGCCCGAGGAAATTGCCGTGCACCAGCACCACCGTCGCCACCATGCCCGAAACCTAGGCCCCAGAACTCACCAAGCACGCGACGTTCACCCAGCGCTGATACCCAGGGAGTGCAGGAACCACATACGACGCCCGGCATCAAGACTGGAAACGTAACGGCGTCAACTGCTCGATGTCATGACGCAACCGCAGCTCAGCCACCGCACCACGATCCACATTACCCGGCGCTTCCAAGATCTCCAACAACTCCTCGAAATACCGCTCATGATGCGAAGGCGGCGAAGACTGGAAGAACATCCGCGCCACCACATCACCCCGATTGGCGAAAGCATGCGGACAACCAGGCGGGACGAACATGACACTGCCCGGACCAGCACGACACACCCGCTGACCCGACTCGCCCTCCCACTCCGACCAACCATCCCCGCTGCGAACGACCGGCTCGAACGCCAACACCTCCAGCTCACCCTCCAGCACGTAGAACAACTCCTCGCTGCGGGCGTGCACATGCGCACCGACATCGAAACCCGGCGGCACCACCACCTCGAAACTCGACGCCGCCATCGAATGCGCCCCGGTGACCTTGAACGTCACATCCTGCGCACCCGTGACAATGCGCTTCCCACCACCAGGCGGAACGACGAAACCCTCCATCAACCCAGCACCCTTCCCCGAACCAACAGCCATCACCAAGCCACCGGCAGATCAACCGGACCACGGATCATGACGTCCCGCCGCCACCGCACCTCATCCGGAGAAACCGCCAACCGAAGCCGGGGGAGACGATCCACCAACACCCCCAGCAGAACCTGCGCCTCCATCCGCGCCAACAACGGACCCACGCAGTAATGCGGACCATGCCCGAAAGCCAGATGCGCAACCTCCGCACGATCCAGATCAACCCGCTCCGGATGCGGGAACACCTCCGCATCCCAATTCGCCGCCACATAAGAGATGTGCACGACATCCCCAGCCCGGATCCGAACACCCCGAATCACGACATCCTCGGTAGCAACCCGCGGCTGCCCCACACCCCGCTTATGCGGAACGAAGCGCAGCAGTTCCTCCACCGCATGCGGAATCAGCCCCGGCTCAGCTACCAACCGCTCCCACAAACCCGGCTCGGTCAACAGCACGTACAGCATGCTCGAACTGTTGTAGCGCACCGCATGCCACCCGTTCAGCGACACCAGCACCACCAACGCACCCAGTTCTTCATCACCGATCTCGCCACGATCACAGGCATCCGCCAGCACCGTCACCAGATCATCACGCGGCCACGCACGACGCCGCGCCACCAACTTCTGGAAGTACTCGTACAACTCATCCTTGATCCAACCGTTGCGAGCAACCTCCGCCTCATCACGAGCCATGCTGAACAACGTCTCCGCGCACCACATCAACCAGGACCGGTCAGCCACCGGAATGCCCACGACCTCACCGATCATCGTCATCGGAAACGGCGCCACCACGTGCTCGACCAGGTCAGCAGGCCGCCCCGCAGCCACCATCGCATTCACCCGCTCGGCCACCACCTGCTCGGCACGCACCCGCAATCGCTCGACGTGGCGCTGCGCGAACACCTTCGCCGCCACCCGCCGGATCCGCGCATGCTCAGGCGGATCCGAATAGCTCACCGCCCGTTCCAACGGGATGACGTGCTTCGTCATCCGCGGAAACGGCCGGGCCGCGATCGCGGCCCGGCTGAACCTTGGATCCGAGGTGACGAACTTGACGTCCTCATACCGCGTCACCAACCACGCCTCGCCCTCACCGAAGCGCATCCGGATCCGCGCCACCGGCTCCTCCCGGAGGAACCCGGCCAGATCCGGGTCGAAACCCACCCCGGAAATGTTCGGCGGATCGTAGAAACGAAGGGGGCACCGATCCGACATCAACGGCCTCCCAACGACGGGACGGACTCACTCCGAGGACGGACGAACGACACCTGCGGATCCGGCAACCAACTGCCGACCGCCATCTCCGCGCTGATACCAGGACCGAAACCCGCGATCAGTCCACGCGCCCGAGCAGTCAGCGAATCCTCGTCGAACATCCGCAACAACGCATCGAGCACAACACCGCTGGCGATGTTGCCGTACTCGGTGAGCGTCGCCCGGCTGAACCGGAACGCCACCGGCGGCACCCCCAGGAACTTCGTGAGGTCATCGAGGATCCGCGGCCCACCGGCGTGGATGATGTAGAAGTCCAGCCCGGCGACATCCCACCGATGACGATCCACCAATGCGCGCAGCGCGGGCGCCAGCGGCTCCATCGTCGTAGGCACCCGCTTGTCCAACCGGAAGTGGAAACCTGTGTCCTTGACCTGGTAGGAAATCCACTCCTCGGTGTCCGCGATGATCGCCGAGGCGTTGCGTTCCAGGAGAACTCCGCTACCACCGGCACCACGCACAACAGCAGCGGCGACCGCATCACCGAACAACCCGTTGGACAACAACGAACCGATGTCGTGGTCGTCGGGCTGGTAACACAGCGAGCAGAACTCGCAAGCGATGATCAGGGCGTTCGAGTCGGGGTAGGCGGTGCAGAAGTCGTGGGCGCGGTTGATCGCCGCACCGCCCGCGGCGCACCCCAACTGGGCGATCGGCAACTGCCGTGTGTCGTGGCGGAACCCCATCGAGTTGATCAGCCACGACGTCAGCGACGGCATCATGAACCCGGTGCACGACACGTACACCAACAGGTCGATGTCCTCCGCACGCAACCCCGAGTTGGCCAGGGCCCGGGCCACGACGGCGGGCACGCGCTGCTTGGCGTGCTCCTCGTAGATCCTGTTGCGGGCCTCGAAACCCGGGTGCTGCAGCGTTTCAGAGATGGGGCGGATGAGGTGGCGCTTGCGGACCCCGGTGTTGCTGATCAACCGCAGGACCAGGGGGAGTTGTGGATGGTCGGCGTGAACACGTCGGGCAAGTTCGAGGGTTTCCTCCGCCGTGATGACATGTTCGGGAACTGCAACCGCCGGTCTGCACAGGACTGCCACCGATGCCTCCAGAAGTACGAGCGCACGGGCCTTGCTGTCGTGGAGTGGGATGGGTTCTCCGTTCATCATCCTGCGCGGGCGGCATCGCTGCGACCGGCCGGAGCCCCGTTTCCCCCGGCATAACCACTGATGGAGGGATTCCAGCTTTGGACGCAAGGGGAGTGACGTCGAGATCGGTAGCCAATCGCCGGACAGCGACGGGCACGAACCATCCCGGTGTGCAGACCAGCTGATCTCGGAGCACTGCGTCGAAATGGTGCCAACGCAACACAACCGCCGGGACGGACCGCCGGCGTCGGTCGCAGCGGCGCTCATTGATGTTGCACGACTTCGCGGCGTCGACCCGAAACCCGCGGACGAGTCCGGCTGGAGTAGGGCTTCGGCCGCAACTCTCATCAGATCCCGAATCCATTACTTAACATAATGTACATTATCGGCGTTTGATTGAGCTGCGGCGACGTGCCTCAGAAGGGGCCTTTCTTTGTCGCGCATCGTCGACTCTGGCCACCTCGCCGCATCGGAGGTCGACTAGCGCTGTGCCGATGAGCTGGAGGGCACGACTTCATGCTGGGCGCCGACGGGACTGACCGATGGCGCATTGGGCACCGGAGGCTAATCCTGAAGCCGGTCGCACTGAGTCGGCGCTTGTGGTGCTTCGTTCTCGCAGTCGTCGCGCGGATGGCCGGGCTCGACGAGCCAGCCGATGGCGCGACATGTCGCCTAAGCTCTCCCGCAGCCAAACAGGCTTGCTTCTCCCTGGCCCCGTTCCGCAACCTATTAACGTCACAGTGACAAAACTAGGCGCGGGAACGGGACGCTCATCTGCAACACCGATGGAGCCGGCTCGGTCCACGATCAACCAAATGATCCGCAGCGAGCCGATCGTGTTCGCCAGGAAGCCCATGACGCCGAAGCGACTTGGCCGCATGATCGACCGACAGGCGCACGATGCGCCGTTGTCGGAGAAGCTCGTTAGAGCATCCGTTCGCCGATAGAAGTTGATCAGCATGGGCGGGTGCCCCCTCCACCCCGCGCGAAGGCGCCGGGTTCACTCCGGTGGGCTTTCTCCATTTGATGGATAATAGACATTATCCATCAAATGGAGAGAATTTTCGTTGCGCGCTGTCCTTTGAAGCCCAAAGGCTTCCTTCCTCGCCCGCATGCCGTTTGGCGCGTTGGTTGTCCCGTGACACGCGGAGGGGGACCCCAGTCCTCTACAATCCCCCTCCTGCCTGTGCTGAGCGCGCTCCTCTCCTCTACGGCCCACCAGTCTGCGGTCCCCTACCGGCTGCCTGCCGCCTCCCCTGGTTGCCATCAGCGGCCTAATTAGCCCCTACCTGATGGCATTGGTACGTTTCGGAGATTCGGTTCAGCAACCACCTTTTCGAACCATCGCTCCATCGCCTTCTTCATGACCGGCGACGGCCTCGGACAGGCTTCCTCTCCAACTACCTGGTGACCCAGACCGGCTTCAGTACCTCCCCCGCGGGCACGCTGTGCACGGTCTACGGGCTGGTCGTCGCGGTGGCCGCGTTCGTCTCCGGCGTCCTCGCCGAGTACATCGGGCCGTGAACGCGCTGCTGTCCGCAGGTGCCTTCGTCGTCTTCGGAATCGTCATCGCCGCCTACATCCCCCTGCCCGCGCTGATGACGGGGCTTGAGTAGCAGCCGAACAGGATCCTCCGCTAAGAGCTGGAGGGCTGGTCACTGCGCGTCGAGCTGATCTCGGTCGCGTTCTTCGGCGTCGAGTGTCGCTTCTCGCAGATTGTGGCGAGGTTGACCGGGGTTGACCTGCGGTCCGCCAGTTGGGGGTGGTGTCGTCATTCATCGTTCCTCACTTGAAGTGGCGGATTTCTGGGAAGGGCTCGTTGCGGAGGCCATGTCGGTGGACTCGTTGCCAGTACTCGATGCGGGTGGCCTCGTGCTGGCGTCGGATGCTGTTGACCCAGTGGCGTAGTGGGTCCCGGCCGTTGGAGAGACGGGTGGCGATGGCGAACATCCGGGGCTGGCCGAGCCGGGAGGCGACGCGGTTGAAGAAAGGCTTGAGGTCGATGTCGTGCTGGACCATCGTGACGTGCCGTCTCCAGTTCAGGTCGGTGATGATCTCGGCGAGAGCGACGGCTTCGGAGAAAACAAGCACGTCGGAGGGGTAGGCGATGGTCAGCCAGGGGTGGACCGCAGCGGTGCGGGCGGTCCAGGTCTGGTGCAGTCGGGGGTGGTCGTGTCGGCTGGGGATGACCCAGGCTTTGACGATCTCGGTGGCGGTGAACAGTTGCCGCCGGAACCACTCGCGGGCCTCGGCATCGACGGCGATGCGGTCGTGTAGACGCAGGTAGCGGCGGTGCGCGGTGATGATCTCGGACGCCTTGGTGAGGTCGATCTGGGAGTGCACCTTGTCGCCATCGAGCCAGCGGCGGTGGCGGACGCAGATCGGTGGGAATTGGTGCTGGTAGGTGCGGATGGTCGGTGTGCCGGAGACGCGGGCGGCGCAGCCGTCGCAGGGCGGGCGCAGGTCCCAGCAGCGGATCAGCCTGGTGCGCGGGAGGTCGCCCGGCAGGTCGGTGCGGTGGTTGACCGCGGGCAGTGACTTGCGCAGCCGGGTGGTGGGGATGCCGGTGAAGGTCTCCAGCTGTGCCAGGGCGAGCGGGTTCAGCGCGAGGTCGTAGTCGTGCATTGTGGTCGCGGTGAGGTTGCCGTGCGGGTGCCCGAGAGCGCGGATCAGGGTCGTCGGGCGGGCCAGTTCGTTGGCGGCGGCCAGCCGCGTGGCGTAGGCGGTCAGGGTTTCCAGCCGCAGCGGCCGGACCTTGACCGGGAGCTGCTGCGGGGGCTGCTGCCAGAGCTTCATCGGCCATCACCGCGGCGGTGCCGCCGCGGCCGGGGCCGGGGTCCGGGTCGTACTGGTTGATCGCGGCCAGGTCGAGGATCACCTCGTCGAGGTGGTTCTCGGTGATCCGCTCGGTGCCGTCGGCGATGGCGTCGTTGGCCGCGTCATGGATGAGCTGGTCGAGGCTGCCGATCATGCCACCGGTGCGGGCGTGCAGGTAGGGCGCCAGCTCGATCAGCGTGCCGGGCTTGTGCCGCCGGTGCAGCCGCGGCGACGGAGTGGGCGACCGACTGCGGGCTGTCCCGCTCGGCGACCGGCAGGCCGAGGAAGATCGCCATCTCGGTGGCCAGCATCTTCGGCGTGGCGTCGGCCGGGCAGACGATGTAAACGACCGGGATGCGGTCGCGGACGCCCGGCGTACGGCGCTCGGTCTCGATCTGGAACTTCTTGCCCAGCTGGGTGATCGAGGTCGACTTCCCGGTCCCGGACGCGCCGGAGACCAGCAGCCCGCGGCGGCCGAGCTGCTTGCCGCGGTTGTTGATGAGCAGCTTCGACCCGGTGGTGATGATCTTCTTGAAGTCCGGGGTCGCGACCAGCAGCAGCGTCGAGTGGAAGTTCTAGCGGGCGTCGTTGTAGACCTCGCGCTCGAACCCGTCCAGCCGTTCGAAGTCGGCGGCGGGCAGCAGCCGCGGCGGCGTCGAGGTGGCGGCCTGCGCGGTGAACGACGCCCAGCCCTCCTTGGTGGCCAGCGGGTGCCGAACGGCTTCGATGTAGGTGCTGGTCACCGGCTCGCCTCCAGGTCGTCGGCGAACGGGTCGAAGATGCCGAACGGCACCACCTCATCGGCCGCCAAGCCCGGCTCTTCGGGGTCCCGTTCAGCCTCCGGCGCCGGTGCGGGTAGCGCGGCGCGGGCCGGCCAGGCGGGCAGCACCGGCTCCGGCGCGGGCGGTGCGGGTTCGACGGCCAGCTCGGTGATGTCGGTCATCTCCCGCGCCGAGGTGTACCAGGCGAGCGCACGTTCAACGCCGGGGCCTTCCTCGGCGCGGCGCAGCAGCGCCGCGAGGATGACCGCGACGGCCATCTCGTTGGTGTCGTCGACGCCGCGCTGCGCGGCGATCCGCCGTGACGCGCGCCAGGTGAAGTCCGCGAAGGGTTGCCCGACAACGGATCGATGCGTCCAGCCGCCGTGGTGGTGGTTGCGCACCCAGATCCGGGAGACGTCGTAGGGGTCGAAGTGGACCTCCCAGCGCCCGCCGCGGATTGCGACGCCGGAGTTCTGGCGGGAGTAGCGCTTGAGCTCTCGGCTGTTGTAGGTGCGGTAGTCGATCTGGATGCCCGCGTCGGTGATCGCCCGCCAGTCCGCGGGCAGCAGCTCGATGTAGTCCTCGCCGGTCAGCGACACCGGGACGTAGCCGGCCGCGGCGACCAGTGCGGCGTAGGCGTCGTTCGGCGAAGCGGCCTGATCAGGATTGAACGGGTGTCGCAGCCCCTCGTGCGGCCGAGTTTGCCACCCTGCGATCACCCACTCGTCGAAGAGTTCCTGCAAGTCCGCCAGCGACCAGACCGCACGCTCGGCGACGTCGCGGCCGCGGCGGGTGGTGTCCCGGCCGGTGTAACCGGCCACGTGCTGGCAGAACAGCGTGTTGATCGACTCGACGGTGCGCTCCACGATCCCCTTGTCCGTCGCGGTCTGCTGGTGCGCGGGCTGCACCGAGATGCCCAGCGTGTCCGCGGCGCGCAGGAACACCTCCGACAGGAACACCTTGCCGTGGTCGATGACCACGGTGTCCGGCACGATCACCGGCTTCGCGGCGGCCATCGCCATCCGCGCGTCCAGGCTGACCAGCCGCTGGTGCGGGATGCGCGACGCCGCCATCGCGAGCGCGGCGTCCCAGCTAGATGGTGCGGTTAGCGATATCGATGGACAGCACCAGCTCGGCGCGACCGATCACGCCGTCGTCCATCACCGCCATCACGTCCAGCGGCGTTGCGTCCAGCTGGACCTGCTCGCCGGGCCGCGCGGCGATGGTGGCGGTGTAGGCGCCGGCGGGCTTGTTCGCCGCCTGCCGCCGCGTCACCGCCGAGCCGAAGCTGTACTTCCCGGCCGCCAGGACCTCCAGCAGCCGGTAGCAGGTCGCCTGCGAAGGCATCGGGACCACGCCGGGGCCGTTCTCGTCCTCCAGCAGCTGGCGGATCTGCCGGATCGCGCGGGACTTCGTGCCGGTCGAGGTCCCGGTTTGTGCCTCGATCACCGCGGCCGCGACCACACGGGCGTCGACGTTGCCGGTCGGCTTCGCCTTGCGCATGTAGCGGGCGTCGACCAGGCCCCAGATGCCCTGGTCGCGGTAACGGCGCCGCATCCGCTGGACCGTGCGGATGCTCGTCTCTGTGTCACGGCCGCGGTCAGCTCGTCGGCTTTCGCCCGCTCCCGCGCGGCCAGCGAGTTCGCCGCCGGGTCGTACTCGGCGCGGCCGACCGCACCGTCCTCGGCGTCCGGCGGCAGGCCCGTCTCGACCTCGACCAGGTGCCGCTCCCAGGTCCGCGCCGCGACCAGCACCGGCTCGGGCAGGGTGTCCAGCAGGCTGTGCGCGTCGATCCTCGGCGCCGGGACGGCACCCCGACCAGCTCGAAGTCCTCCGCCCCGAGCAGGTAGGCCAGGGCGACCACAGTGGTCTGCCCGGCCGCCGAGAGAAGCCGGATCGTCGCGCCGGACATCGCCACGACGGTGTGCGTGGCGCCGGAGAACACGACGCGATCGTTGATCCGCAGGACGTTGGGCCGCTCAGCCACGGCCACCACCGCCTGCTCGGCGAGCACCAGGTCGTGCGCCCCGGCTGCTGTCAGGCGCGGTGCGCACGATCGTGCGGTCCGACAGCACCAGCGACAGGTCTATCAGCAGCAGTCGGTTCCAGAGCAGGTGGTAGAGCACCGGCAGCGTGCCCAGCGGGTCACCGGCGGCCTCGGCGCCGTCCATCAGCGGCCGAGGCAGGGTGAACACCTCCAGCAGCCGCTCGGCGACCGGTTCGATGTAACAGCGCGGATGCCGGTAGCCGGCCAGCCACTTCTGGTTAGCCACTACCACGCCATCCAGCCGGTCCCACACCGCGTATCGCCAGCCCAGCAGCGCGCACGCGCGGTCCGTCGCGTCGAACGCAGCCCGGTCATCCTCGGCGATCAGCTCCAGCGGCCGGGAGTCCAGAACCAGCACCGCGCCGTCGGCGGAGCCGTCCTCCACCAGCATCAGGAAATCCGGGGCATGCCGCCGCCGCTTCCCGGCCGGCGTGGTCCAGCACAGCCAGAACGGCTGCGACACGATCCGCCTCACCGTCGGGTCGAAGTCCAGGGCGACCAGATGGTCCCGCTCCACCCACGACTCGAACCCGATCCGGGCGCCCATCGTGCCCGACCAGTACCAACCCGGATAGTTCCGCTGCCCGCGGTACGACGGGAACGACCGCACCGGACGACCCAGCTCGGCCACCACCTCGGGCATCAAGGGCCACGGGACGCGCTGCTCAACACCGTCCTCGGCGGGCAAACACAGCCTCCAAGCCCTCCACGCCCGGTCGTCCCACTTGCCTCTCCTGCCTCGTCGGCACCATGCGGCGATCTTCCTCGCCACTTCCCTTGAGAATTCGCCACCTACCGCCGATCGACCGAGCCGGTCGCTGCTATGCGCCCCGGGGCCCCGCCCGTCGCCTCGCGCTCGGCCCCGAGCGCCGCCGCGATGCCACCTCCGGGGGTCCGTGAAATCGCCGCGGGACGGCGCGGTGCTGCAACGAAGACGATGAGCTTACGCACCTCTGCGCGGCGCACAGCGAGACGTCATCGTCTTCAGTGGTCCAGAGGCACAAGCAATGGCATGGAGTGTGAGCTCGCGCAGCTCGTGCCGGGTCTGTCGGCGGACGCGCGAAGATCACGCGACCCGTTGATGCCAGGCCGGGTACCAGCCGCTCGCAGGTACAGCATGCCGGTTCTGATTGGTCGTCGGGCGCTACCTGCAGAGGACGCGGGGAGCCTTTAGCGCAGCCCTACTGCCCAGTAGACCAAAACCGGACCCGAGGACTTGAAGACGTCAACCAGGAGTTGAAAAGCTGCGCTGACAATTTGCTGCCTGATCGTGAGGGGGCCAGGGCGTGGCGTTGGCTACAGGCCGTGCTAAAACCTGGGCGAATGTTGTCGTCGGTCATTTGCCGGTAACGTACCGAGACATTGCTACGACGCATCTTCAGCTGGTGAGCAGGACCATCGCACCGGCAGATGAGACCGCCGCGCGTCAGATCGATCTCGTGGGCTCGTTGCTGGGAGCGTGGGCGGATGAGCCGGTAGAACGGTTCAAACGGCACCACTCGTTTGCCGCGAACGACGGCTCACCGATGGAGTTCTCGGTCGCGACGACCCGGTCCGGAGCGGAAGCGCGGCTGCTGTTCGAGCCCCTGGACACTGGACCGGCCCCGCCGTCTCTACGTGAGGCAGGGCATCACTTCGTCGAGCGAGTGAACAAGGTCCTGGACATCGACGTTAGCCGGTTCCGCCTCGTCGCGGATCTCTTCGCTGGGACGCCGTCAGCCGGTTCGTTCTCGATGCTGTGCGCTGCGGCGCTGCGGGCCGGCGGGACCCCGCTGTTCAAGGTGTACCTGAACCCTGCCCTCGGCCAGCCACGGCCACACCAGGTCGTCGGGGAGGCTATGAGCCGACTGGGACTGGACACGCATTGGGCACTCCTCGCCGAGCATCTAAAGAGGGGCGGGTTCGACTCGCCACACCAGGAGATCGCGTTGTTCGCGCTCGATCTCGGCGACACGCCTGAGGCCAGGGTAAAGCTTTACCTTCGGCACAGCGGCTGCGGGCCAGAGCAGGTCGAGCGGGTCGCGCGGCTGGCGCAGGACCATCAGCCGGATCTGTTCGCCAAAATCCTCGATCGTCTCTATGACAAGCCCGTCGACAGCTTGGCGAAGGCTCCGATGACGTGCCTGTCGTTCCAGGGAAACCGCCAGGAGCCTGCCTCGGTCACGTTGTA
Source organism: Saccharopolyspora sp. NPDC000995 (assembly GCF_053599315.1). Classification (NCBI taxonomy): domain Bacteria; kingdom Bacillati; phylum Actinomycetota; class Actinomycetes; order Pseudonocardiales; family Pseudonocardiaceae; genus Saccharopolyspora; species Saccharopolyspora sp. NPDC000995. The sequence continues at coordinate 15,608 of NZ_JBSFLZ010000103.1, read as the reverse complement.
CTGCCCGCTGGACCCGAACATCGGCGACGACGCCGAAGCGAGCACGCGAGTCGTGGATCTGCTGGAGATGTCGGGCATCGCACCGGAGCCGTTCAATGCCCTCGCCACCGCGGTCTCCGGCGCCGACCTGGCCAGCGGTCGCAGGCTGAGCTGGGTGAGCTACAAACAACCCACGGATCCCGTGGTGACCGTCTATGCCGGCCTTGACGGCTCGGCGCGGGTCTCGTGACGACCGCGGTGGCCGTGGTGGCCGATGACCATTCGGATGCGGAGATGGTCGTCCTGCTCGACGAACAGCTGTCGGAGACCGGCGTGGCGCCCAAGGCGAGCGTGCACACCGCGGACACCCCGCTGCATCTGGCGTTCTCCTGCTACGTCTTCGGGCCTGACGGCCGGGTGTTGCTGACCCGCAGGGCACTCGGCAAGAAGACCTGGCCGGGTGTGTGGACCAACACGTTCTGCGGCCACCCAGGCCCCGGCGAACCGATGGCGGACGCCGTCGCGCGACGGGGACGGCAGGAGCTCGGCCTCACTGTCACCGCCCCGCGCGCGGTGCTCCCGAACTTCCGGTATCGGGCCGTCGACGCGAGCGGGATCGTGTGGAGAACGAGTTCTGCCCGGTGTGGACCGCCGTCGCGGATTCGGACCCGCGTCCGGAGCCCGGCGAGGTATGCGAATGGCGCTGGGCCGAATGGGCGGACCTGGTAGCGACAGTCGGCCGCCTGCCTTATCTGTTCAGTCCATGGGCCCAGCTGCAAGTCCCCCGGCTGCACGCTGCCGGCTCGGGACCGGAACCCCGATGACGCCACCGACCGTTCCCGCCTACCCGATGGCCCGGGGGTGTCCGTTCGATCCTCCGCCCGGGCTAGGACGCCTTCAGCGGGACGCGCCGGTGTCGCGGGTGCGGCTGTGGGACGGCAGTACACCGTGGCTGATCACCCGGTACGAGGACGTGCGGATGGTACTCGCGGATCGGCGGACCAGCGCGAACCCGGACCTACCCGGCTACCCGCACGTGAGTGCCGGCGGTGCCGCGCAGCGGCGGCGGGTGCGGACCTTCCTGGACATGGACGATCCGGAGCACTTGGTCTACCGGCGGCTTCTGGCGGCGGACTTCACGGTCCGCCGCAGCGAGGCCCGGCGGCCGCATATCCAGCGGATCGCGGACGACGTGATCGCGGCGATGCTGGCCGGTCCGGACCCGGCCGATCTCGTCACTGCGGTGGCGCTTCCAATGTCGGTCCAGGTGATCTGCTCGCTGCTGGGAATCCCCTACGCCGACCACGAGTTCCTTCCAGCGGGCCAGCAACACGGTCATTTCCAGCCACGCGTCCCAACAGCGCGTGCTGTCGGCGACCGAGGAGTTGCTCGACTACCTCGGCGTCCTGATCAACCGTAAGGCCGAAGAGCCGCGCGACGACCTGCTGAGCAGACTGGCCGTGGACGAGCTGGGCACCGGGCGGATGACCCGTGAGCAACTCGCCTCGATCGCCCACGTGCTGCTCGTCGCCGGACACGAGACCACCGCGAACATGATCGCCGTGGGGATGGCACTACTGCTGGCGAACCCCGGTCACGCCGGGGCCGTCCGCAACGCCGACGGCCCCGCCACGCTGGCGAACGCGGTCGAGGAGCTGCTGCGCTTCCTCAGCATCGTCCAGTCCGGGCGCCGCCGCGTCGCCCTTGCCGATTTAGAGATCGGCGGCACGCTCATCCGCGCGGGCGAGGGCATGGTCGTAGCGACCGACGTCGCCAACCGGGACGAAACCGCTTTCCCGGCCCCGGACACCTTCGACATCGGCCGCCGCGCGCGGCACCATCTCGCGTTTGGCCACGGCACCCACCTGTGCATCGGGCAAGCGCTGGCGAGGGTGGAACTGCAGGTCGCCTTCGGCACCCTCGTCCGCCGCATCCCCACACTGGCGCTCGACTGCCCGATGCGTGAACTGACCTTCAAGCACGCGTCCGTGGTCTATGGCGTCGAAGAGCTTCCCGTCACCTGGCAGCGTCCGCGAAACAGTGCCGCACCCGCATCGACCGCGCCCAAGGAGATAGTCCATGCCCGGACCGGCCACTGACGCGACCACGGGACCGGCCACGCTGTCAGACATCCTGATGGCGGCCGCAGACGACCACCCGCACAACATCATTCGCTACGCGGACCGTGCGCGCCACACCAACCAGACCCACGCAGACCTCCTCGACGTGGCCCGCCGATTCCTCACCGGACTGCGAGGACACGGCCTCGAGCCAGGTGACAAGGTCATCCTGCTGCTGGACCGGCCGCAGGAAGTCGTCCCGCTGTTCTGGGCCTGCGTCCTGGGCGGGTTCGTCCCGTGCGTAATCGCGCTCCCTGCGGACCGGGGTCGCTGGCCGGAACACCTCGCCCACGCGCACGGGCTGTTGGAGCGGCCGCTGCTGGTGACAAACGGCGCCAGGGCCGCCGATCTCCCGCCCGTCCCCGGCCTCGTGACCGCTGACGTCGGCGATCTCGCCGCAGACGAGCCCGCGCGGGACGTCCACCACGCGGCGGGCCGCGATATCGCGCTGCTGGTGCTGACCTCCGGCTCGACCGGCGCCGCCAAGGCGGTCATGCTGACGCACTCGAACCTGGTGGCGTCCATGGCCGCCAAGAACGGCCACCACAACCTGACCTCGACGGACGTCAGCCTCAACTGGGTCTCCTTCGACCACGTGGCCGCGCTGCTGGAGTGTCATCTCCTGCCGCTGTTCGCCGGGGCATCGCAGGTGCACGCCGAACCCGCGACGATCCTCGATGACCCGGTCGAGTTTCTCCGGCTGATCTCCCGGCACCGGGTCACCATGACCTTCACGCTCAACTTCCTGCTCGCACTGATCACCAAGGCCCTCGCGGACGAGCCCATCACTGACGACCTCGACCTGTCCCGGCTGCGGCACATCGTCAGCGGCGGCGAGGCGATCGTCAGCGCTACCGCCGCGGCGTCCTCGACCTCCTCGAACCCCATGGCCTCCACCGCGGTGCGCTGTGGCCCGCCTTCGGAATGACCAAGACCTGCGCGGGCTGCACCTACTCGCACGACTTCCCCCGGCACGACCACGGCCAGGAGTTCGCCAACCTCGGAACCGCGATCGACGGCTTGCGCATCCGCGTCGTCGACGACGCGGACCGGCCCGTGGCACCGGGACAGGTCGGGCACGTGCACTTCGCCGGCCCGATGATCACCCCCGGCTACTACCGCAACCCGAAAGCCACCGCGGCAGCAATCACCGCCGACGGCTGGCTACGCAGCGGCGACCTCGGCAAACCCGACGATGACCGCCTCATCTTGGCCGGCCGGAGCAAGGACAGCATCATCGTCAACGGCGTGAACTACTACAGTCACGAGCTCGAAGCCGCACTGGGCAGGCTCGACGGCGTACGGGCTGGCTCGGTGGCCGCCGTGCCCACCCGGCCCGACGGGGCGGACACCGAGCAACTCGCGATGTTCTTCGCGACGGACCTCGTTGACACCGACGAGGCCGCCCTGCACCGGCTGATCATCACCGTGCGCAACGGCGTAATCCTGCACAGCATTGGGGATTCCGCCCCACTCTTGTCCTACCCATCGCCGAGGCCGATATTCCCCGCTCCAGCCTCGGCAAAATCCAACGCGCTCAGCTGCGCCGACGGCTGGAGGGCGGCGGCTTCCAGGCGCGCAAATCCGTCATCGACCAGGTGGTCCAACGCCAGTTCGGAGGGTTCACCGCACCCACCGGTCCTGCCAGCCGGGGCGCGTACTGCATTCCGCAGATTCGGTACAACCCGAAGACCATGTCCGAATACCCAGCGGTATCTGACGTGACCAGCTCCGGGCGGCGGCCGTGGTCGGGGTTGAGCATCACGTCCAGCTGGTACGGCGAGTCCCGCTGCGTACCCGGCACTACCGTGGCGCCGATCCCGACGACCTGGTCATTGATCGCATTCAGCCAGGTTGCGCCCCTGCGGCGCCCGAAATAGCGCGGGTTGTGGGCGGCGTAGACGGTGTTCACAGGGACGACGAACCGCAGCCCGTCCACCGAGGCGACCATGCCGCCGCCCCAGAGCTGGGCCAGGGGGATGTCGGCCTAGGCCTCGATCAGGCGGGCGTTGGCGGCCCGCAAGGTTTCGGCGCGCACGTAGTTCTGCTCGGTGTGCGACAGCCGTGGCCGGTTCAGCGCCCGGTGGCGGGGTCGGGCCACGGGTTTGTAGCCGACGTTGGTGGCTTCGGCGACCAGCACGGCTGCCAGCGATAACTCGGCGTCGCCCAAGCGATAACTCGGCGTCGTCCATGCGAGATTCGCCGCCGGAGGCGTGGGTGAACTCCGAGAGGTAGCCGGTGCGGGCGTGGACCTCCAGCAGCAGCTCGGGCAGGTCGACCTGCGGCATCATCTGCTCGGTCAGGTCCCGCAACGCCAGCAGCGACGGCGCCTCGTCGAGCTTCTCCAGCTTGTCGACCCGGATCTGGGCGCGCCCGTCCCGGCCGGGCTCCACGCGCACACGACCATCACCGGCGGTGGTGCTGATGCGGGCGCCGAGGCTGTGCCAGGCGGCATCCAGCGCCGCGGCCTGCTCGTCCAGGTGCGACGTCGCGTCGTCGGTGAGTTTCAGCCCGACCAGCACCTTCGGCCGGATCCGGTCCCAGGCGGGGCCTTCCAGCAGCCGTGCCCACGGGTCACCCCAGCGTTTCGAGTACGCGCGAACACTTCGCGGTGCCGCAGCGCGCGCTGCAGGGCCTCCAGCACGCACAGCGCGTAGGCGTGCTTGTCCGCGCATCCAGGCTCGAAATCCTCGCCGGCGGTCACGAGTTTGCGCCACGAGCCCACGACCAGGTCCTCGCGGATCTCACTGACGCGGACCTTCTTGCGGCCGATCAACTCGGGCAGCTCGGCCACCGCGTCCAGCACCGGCTGTCCGGCCGGGGTCGCACCGAACGGTATGACCTCGGCCAGCAGCGGCAGAAACGGCCGCACCACTGCCCATCGAGACACCAACTCGGCCCGCCAGGCGGCATCATCGTCGGCGTCGGCGGGAGCGAGTTCTTCGATGGTTTCCACGGCGGCGGCCAGCCGATGCCGGGGCACGACCTCCTCAATTGCGGCCCACACGCTGGTCATATCCAGCTCGGCCGCCTGGCCGTCGTCGGTCTCGCCGGCCTCTTCCACCGCGGTCAGCCACACCGACGCCGCAGCGGCCAGCGTGGCGGATGCCTTGGTCAGCTTCGGCAGCGTGGCCAGTTTCGTCTCTCGGCTGGTGCGCTCGGCCGCCTTGATCAGCTTGGTGGCCATGAGCACCCCGAACACGTCCAGCGCGTCATCGACCGCCGAGGAACCTGCTTCGCACCGTCGCGACCAGGGTGGCCACCTTGCGTTTGGGCTCACGGCGGTCGATGGCCTGCGCCTTGGCCGACAGCCCGTCACGGGCCAGCGCCTCCAACCGGTTCGCGGGCACTGCGGAGACATCCACCGCGTCCGCGCCCAGGCCCGTCAGCTCCGAGACACGGTGCAGTGCCTCGGTCATGCTCCGCCCCGATACCCGTGTCGGCCCGCGTCGTAGCCGTTCCAGCTCGGAGATCCGGGAATCCTCCGGCACCGCAAGCAGTCCGGTCAGCCGGTTCGGTAGTTCGGCGTCGGCGTTGATGGCCGCCTGGTGCAGTCCGGCGTGCATCTGCTCCGTGGCGCGGTCGCGGTGCCCGGCGATCAGGCGAGCCAACACACTCGCGCCCGGCAACAGGATCCGGTTCTGCCGCAGCCACGTCACCGTGGCGTCGAACAGCGCTTTCGAGGTCTCCACCCGCGTCCACGCACGGGCCGCCAGAAACTCATCCACCTCATCGGCAGCGTCGGCGAAGTCCCGGTAGCCAAACTCGCGGCGGATCTCCGCCGTGTGTTCCCACTGGGTGGCCTGCCGCTCGGCGTAGGACTTCACGCACGACAGGTCGCCGATCTCCAATTGTTCCGCAAGAAAGTCCACCACCACGGTGGGCACCACCAGCGGATCCGCCAGGAACGTACCCAAATATCGCACCGTCGAAAGCTGGAGGCTGAACCCGAGACGGTTGTGCTGGCCACGATGCCGCCGGACCAGCTCACGGTCGGCATCGTCGAGGAAGAAGAACCGCTCTAACTCCGCCTGCGAAGGCGCCTCGTCAGCGAACTGCCCGAACCGGGCCACCTGCTCATCGGTCAAGAACTCCACCGGCACGCCTCAAGATCCACAACTGCAAGATCGGGGCCGCGCCCAGCCCTCCAGCTCTTAGCGGAGGATCCTGTTCGGCTGCTACTCAAGCCCCATGACGGCGCAGGAACCCGCTCGCCGGGGCGAGGCCGTCGCACTGCTCAACCTCTCCGCGGGGCTGCCGTGGCCGATGAGCCTTCGGCGCGGTCGGAGAAGTGGGCCCGAGCAAGTGGTCAACACGAGTAGCGCTTTAGGGAAGTACCGGTCAGCGGCGTTTCAGGATGTTGGCCTCTCGCGCCAGCCCACTGTCCATGGTCGAGCTGCCCCATGGGAATGTCTGGCTCTGCCGTTTGGATCTTGAGCTTGTGCGGCGCGCGGCGCGGCTCGACGATTGCGTGTGGTTCACACGGTTACGGGCGGCTTTTTCCGGCTGGCTGCGTCGAGGAGCAGTTTCGCGGCCACCGACGCCCCGTCGGCTCGGATCGTGCCGGCCAAGGTCCTGGATCGCGTTCGGGTCTTGGGGGTTAGGGCGGTGGTGAGCGCGGCGGACAGGGAGTCGACGGTGGGTGTCGAGCCCTCGTGTGCTGCGCCGATGCCCAGCTCGGCCACTCGGGCGGCCCAGTACGGCTGATCCGCGATCTGGGGCACGATTACCTGGGGCGCGCCGGCTCGGGCGGCCGCCGTGGTGCACGACGGCGGCCACCCTGCGGAACAGTGCCTGCTGGTTGACTTCACCGAGGACGAAGCAGTCGTCGGCGTCGTCGATCGGGGTCAGCTCGGCCCAGCCGCGGGCGAGGAGGACCCGGCGGCCCTGCGCCCGGACCGCCTGGATGGCCACCCGGGCGATGTCCTTCGCGGCGTGGGAGGCCATGCTGCCAAAGCCCACGTACACCGGTGGCTCGCCGGTGTCCAGGAACGCCTTCAGCCCGTCCGGGAGCGGGCGTTCGTCGGGCAGGATCCACGCCCCGGTCTGCACGATGTCGAGGTCTGTCATGCCTTGCGACGGACACAGCGTCGCGTCCGCCGCCAGCCACGGCTGGCCGGTGAGGACGTGGTCGCGGACGTTGTCCACCGGTGGCAGGCCGATCGCCGCCCGATGGTTGTTGAGCGCCTCGCCGTACAAGGCGTTCACCCTCTGGGCGTCCTGCTCCCACAGCACCCGGTTGTCGGTCTCCTCCTGCGGGGACGGTGTGCCCGGCCGCCTCCCTGGAGGGAAGTGCCGCGACGGCAGCCCGAGGAGATGGAAGCACGCGAGCGTGTAGTGGATACCCTGTTTCTCGGCCACGTCCCGTGCGCCAGCTGGCATCAGGCCGGTCGCCAGCAGCGCGTCACATCCCTCGGCCGCCGCGGTGAGCGTGTCGAACCGCGCGGCGACCAGCGCGGGAGCGAGCTGGAACGCGTCTTGTGCCGTTGGTGGCTTCGGGTTGGCGACGACCGATTGCACCGTTGGTCCGAGCGGCACCAACGGCACGCCGACACGTTCCAGCAGCTTCGCGAACTCCTTGTCCGGCGGCGCGCAAATCCGCGCCTGCGCGCCGAGTTCCCGCAATGCCACCGCGAGTCCCGCCAGCGGTTCGACGTCCCCGCGCGATCCCCACGTCGTCAACAGCACACGCACTTCGCAACTCCTCTTTTTTTGCAGGTTCTGGCTTTCGGCCGGTGATTCTGAGGTACGACCTGGGTCTTGCCGCAAGCCCCCCAGTCCGTTGTATGTTGAAGGTGGCAGGAGTGGTGTCTTCTCGGTTTGCCACTTCTGTTCCACATTGGACTGACAGCCTCTTCGCAACTCGGCGAAACACCCATTTGCGACCACAGACGGGACCGTCACGCTCAGACGAAGCGTCGAATCAACTCGTGGCTCGGGAGTTGGAGATTCTTGCCGTGATGGGTTGCGGGAATGCCATGACGCGTCTGTGCATCAGGGGCGCCAGCGGGCGCTGTAGCCGGGGCGATCTGCATAGGGCAGGCCGAGCAGGGCCCGGATGGGGCAGCCGCGCTCATCTTCCGGCGGATAGCTCTCCCCCAGCGCGTCGCACGGACCTTCGCCGCTGCCGCAGTGGTGGTGGGTGGTTAGCAGGCGAGCCTTGAGTTCGCATTCGCGGAATCCCCGGATCGGGGTGATCAGGCATGCGCCGGTGGAGCCGGTTTCGGCGTCTTCCCTAGCGACGCGCAGTAGTTCGAGGTCGATGCCGAGCTGCCGGCGCAGGAACTAAACGAACCGGTCCATCTGGCGCACTTCCCTTTCCGCGGTGGTTGATCGGTCACAGTCAGGGACGCAGTGGCGGTTCGGTCGTGACGGCGCTCGGTGACGTGATCGAGCCATCTGGGCCATCTCATGTGGTGGCTTGTTGACTTGATGTTGGTGGGGTTGTAGCCAGCAATTCCCGGGTCGCGGCGCTGCTGCGTGCGGTTCGGTTTTTGCAGTCTCGGTCCTGATCCCTCCGGTTTGGGGGTGTCTATGGTGCTGCGGGGTGTGTGGGTGGCTCGTCGGATGTTGCTAGCTATCGGTGTCGTGATCGATGGTCTGACGCTGGTGGGGCCCTCGCGCCAAGGTCGGTGAGAGGGCCCTTAAACAGCCTCCTGCGCTACGCGGTGGCCAGCGCGTCAGCGACAGCATTTTGTCCTGCCCGAGCCGCGAGTTGTAGTTGATGACGATGCTCGCCGCCAGTGGAGTCGATCGGGGTGGCACCGCACCGAGTCATCAGCTGCGCGGCGTCGGAGGCTGAGTAGCCCGCTTGGGTGTTGGCACCGTGTGGTCAGGGTGTTTTCCACCGCTGGGGCTTTTTTCGAGTTCGGTGAGGCGGGTGTGGGCGGCGGCCAGATCGCGTTCGAGTTCGGCGATGCGGCAGGCGGCGGAGAGGATGGTGTGGCCGTCGAGGAGTTCGCGGACGCGGGCGGCGAGGGCGAGTTCGGTGCGGCTGTAGCGGCGATGCCCGCCAGCGGAGCGGTCGGGGGTGAGCAGGCCGGTGACGTCAAGGCTGCGGAGGAACTCGGGGGTGACGCCGAGCATCTCGGCGGCGCGGCCCATGGTGTAGGCGGGGTAGTCGGCGTTGTCGAAGGCGCTGGGCGCACGATCGGCCGGGGAAGGATCGGTCATATCCACCTCGCGAGATCGGGGTACGCCCAGGTCTGGCCCGTGCAGCGAGCCGGACCTGGGCGTGGGGTCATGTGCTGGAGCCTTCGATGACCTTGCGGCCGCCGCCATGATCGATTTCGATGCGCCGTGGCTTGGCCTTCTCTGCCACCGGCAGGGTCACGGTGAGCACCCCGTCGGTGTAGTCGGCGCTGATGTGGTCCACATCCAGACCGCCGCCCAGCGAAAGCTGGCGGGAGAAGGTGCCGCGGGGCCGTTCGGCAGTCAGGTAGCTGACCTCGGCATCGCCCTCCCCGCTTGGCCGCCCGCGGCGCTGGGCGCGCACGGTGAGGGTGTTGTTCTCCGCGCTGACTTCCAGCGATTCGGGGTCGATGCCGGGCAGGTCGAACTCGACCACGTAGTTGTCGCCGGCCCGGTAGGCGTCCATCGCCATGGCTTGGGGTGCGCGGGCGCTGCCGAACACCTCGGTGGCAAGCCGGTTGAGGTCACGGAAGAACGGGTCAAACGCCAGCGTCATCACCCACCACTCCTTTCACACGCTCAACGTCAACTCACACATGATCGGCAGCGGAGTGCGGGGAGCGGAGCCGGAGGCCGGACGCGCCCCAGCACTCCGCGGGGAGAAATGACCGACAGCCTCACCTCCCGCGTTTGTGCTGGTAGGCCTCTTGCCAACAGCGCTGACTCACTTATTCTGGAACTGCCACAGCAGATTTGCAAGGTTGCTGATTCAACAGTATGTAGTGCCGTCTCGGGAAATATCAGGTCGGTGGAAGGTGGTGCGGGGCGATGGCAGCGCGGCATGTCGTGTATCGGTGCGAGCTGGAGCACCAGGTTCGATGGCGTGGTTATGCGACGTGCGACGGTGAGATTCCCGTGCACGTGCGCGCGTCTTCGCTGGGCCAGGCCCAGCAGTTGATGGTGGCCACCGCCGTCGGCGACGGGAGGCGGTCGGGGTGGGTCGAGCACACCGAACACGCCGCCGGCGACGGGCTGTGGGTACGCGAGGCCCTCGACGCGCGAGTGCTGGAGCGCGAACACACCGCCCGGGTGTTGATGGAGGTCCTCGCCGACCAGCGGCTGCGTGCCCGGCTGGCTACGCTTCCCGCCTGCCGAATCGGCGGTGTGCCGATGGTCGTCTGCGTGCCCGGTGACGCCGTGGAATGGGTTCTGGGGCAGCATGACGGGCATGGGGCCCTGGTCGTGGCCGCGGCGGTGACCAACCACCAGGTGTGGTGGAACGTGCTGGTGCCCGCCGACCGTGCCGCCGAGACCGACCTGGGCGTGATCGGCAGCCTGGACGAGATCGGCGCGACCGGACCGGAGGCCACGGTCGATGACTGGATGGCCGCCACCGACTGCGCGGGCCTGGTCCTGCTCGCCCCCCGACACTCGAAGGCGCACGCCTCGTCCCACCTGGAGCCGGCAGCAGCCGATCCCTACGCCAGCCGGAGCGCCGCAGCGCAGAAGCGCCACGCCCATCTGCTGGGCGAGCTCGAAACGACCGCCGACCCGCCGCGGGCAGCGGGACTACGCGCGCGAACGCACGAGCTGGAAGGGGTCCTCCAGCGGCTAGCACGCCACCGGCGTGTGCCGGACTCGCTGCCGCCCGGCACGGCAGCGGCGCCTACCCGCGATGATCCGCAACAGCAGGCGCCTCGCGGTAGGCCCCGCGGTGATGGCGGACGAAGGGGAGGAGGCATCACGTGTCTGAGCAGGAACATCCTTTGGAATCGCTGCACCGTGGGCGCGACGCGGTGGCGGCGGCTGTGAGCCAGCAGGCCAGAATCCCGCAGCCGTCCTTGCGTGAGCTCTATGCCTTCGGCTCAGCGATCGTGGGCACGCTCGCCCAGCTCGGCCACCTCAGCTCCGTGCTGGCCGACCAGGTAGGGCGCTTCGACGAACAGGCGTTGGAACAGGCCACGACCAGCGACGACCCCGCCGACAAGCTCAGGATCGCCGGAACGCACCTGGCCAGGCTCAGCGACGAGTTGGCCACGGCCGTCACCGACGCCAACCGGTACTGGACAGCGATGGAAAGCGTAGACCTGCACACCTCCGGCGACCTCCAAGCACGACGCGAACCCGACCTGTAGCCGCGGCATGCGACGAGGAGGACCGACGGCAGGCGCTTGCGAGGCCGAGTGCATCCGGCAGCAGCAGGGTGTGCAGCTGCGGCAGCGTCGCGACCGATGCGGGTAGGCGGCGGATGGTGTTGCCGTCGAGGTCGACATGCCGCAGCTGCCGCATACGCGCGATTGCGCCGGGGACCTCGCTGAGCCCAGCCTCTGCGGCCAGTACCGCGACCGGTTGGCCGTCCTCGTTGCGGATCACGTCGTCAGGAAGGTGCGTGGTCATTGGGTCGGGCGTGCGAAGCGCAGGGTGCGGATCTCGAAGGGACGCAGCCGCAGGTCCAGCGCGTCGGTGCTGGTATCGGGTTCGGCCAGCGGACGTTCGAGCAGGTCGGTACGGGTGACCGAAGCAGACGGGAAGGAGATGCTCAACCGTGCCCGGGCCCGGCCACCGCGCGACTCGTAAAGCCGCACCACGACGTCGCCGCTGCGGTCGTCGGCGAGTTTGACCGCTTCGATGACCACGGCGTCGTTGTCCACGGCCATCAGCGGCTCCACCTGACGGGAGCCGCTGATGGTGCGTTCGGGCAGGTTGATGCGGTAGCCCTCGCGGATGGCCTCGCCGATGTCGGCCCCGGCGACCAGGGCGTAGCGCAGCCGGTGGTGGCCGTGGTCGGTGTCGGGGTCCGGGAAGCGCGGCGCGCGCAGCAGCGACAGCCGCACGGTGGTGGTCGTGCCGCCGTCGGGACGGGTGTCGCGGGTGACGTCGTGGCCGTAGGTGGAGTCGTTGACCAGGGCGTGGCCGTAGCCGGGTTCGGCGACGTGCAGGAAGCGGTGCGCGCAGATCTCGAACTTGGCCGCGTCCCACGAGGTGTTCGTGTGGGTCGGGCGCATGACGTGCCCGAACTGGGTTTCCGCGGCCGAGCGGTCGGCGTGCACGTCCAGCGGGAAGGCGACCTTGAGCAGCTTCTCGGTTTCGTGCCAGTCGATGTCGGTGTGGATGTCGACGCGGCGGTAGTCCGCGGCGAGGCTGATGCGCTGCACCACTGTTGACTTGCCGAAGCTGCGGCGAACTCGGACGGTGTCGCCGTCGAGGTCGAGCTCGTCGAGGTCGGTGAGATCGCGGGTGTGGTGGCGGTAGAACGCGTCGAGGTCCCAGGCGTCCCAGGCGTTGGGGTGGTCGGCGTGCAGCTGCAGCAGGTTCGCCGGGCCGGCCAGTGCTTCACGTTCGGCGTCACCATCGACCACCGAGGTCAGCAGCCCCCGGTGGTCGATGGTGACGCGCAGCAACCCGTTGTCGAGGGTGATGGCGCCGCCAGGGTGGCGGGTGGCGGTGGGTGCCACGGTGTTTGTGTAGGTGGCGGCACCCAGCGCGGGGACGCAGTGGCGGGTGTGCGGGGCCGCGTTGAAGGTCAGCGGCCGGATGGGTTCACCGGCGAGGGTTTGAAGCGCACCGTCGATGATCGCTTCGAGTTCGGTGGCGATGCGGGCATAGGTGGCCTCGGCGTCGCGGTGCACCCATGCGATCGAGGAGCCCGGCAGGATGTCGTGGAACTGGTGCAGCAGCACCAGTTCCCACAGCCGGTCCAGTGCCTCGTGCGGGTAGTCGCGGCCGGTCGCGATGGTGGCGGTGGCACACCACAGCTCGGCTTCGCGCAGCAGGTGTTCGCTGCGGCGGTTGCCCTGCTTGGTCTTGGCCTGCGAGGTGTAGGTGCCGCGGTGCATCTCCAGGTACAGCTCGCCGGACCACACCGCGGGGCGGGCGTGGTCGGTTTCTGCGTCGGTGAAGAACTCCTCGGGGGTGTCCAGGCGGACTCGCGGGGAGCCTTCCAGGTCGGCGGTGCGGTAGGCGCGGGCGAGCATTTCGCGGGTGGGTCCTCCCCCACCGTCGCCGTGCCCGAAGGGCAGCAGGGAGCGGGTGGCGTAGCCGTGTTCGGAGAAGTTGGCTGCGGCGTGGGCGAGTTCGCCGCCGGTGATCTCGGAGTTGTAGGTGTCGGCGGGCGGGAAGTGTGTGAACACCCGGGTGCCGTCGATGCCTTCCCACCAGAAGGTGTGGTGGGGGAACCTGTTGGTCTGGTTCCAGGAGATCTTCTGGGTCAGGAACCACCGCGAGCCAGACAGCGCGACCAGTTGCGGGAGGGCAGCGCTGTAGCCGAAGGAGTCCGGCAGCCACACCTCGCGGGTTTCGATGCCGAACTCGTCAAGGTAGAAGCGCTTGCCGTGGATGAACTGGCGGGCCATGGCCTCGCCGCTGGGCATGTTGGTGTCGGCTTCCACCCACATCCCGCCGACCGGCACGAACTGCCCGGTGTGAACGAAGGTGCGGACGCGGTCGAACAACTGCGGGTGGTGCTGCTTGATCCAGGCCAGCTGCTGGGCCTGCGACATCGCGAAGTGGAAGTCGGGGTGTTCGGCCATCAGGGCGGTGACGTTGGCGGTGGTTCGGGCGACCTTGCGGACGGTTTCGCGCAGCGGCCACAGCCATGCGGAGTCGATGTGGGCGTGGCCGACGGCGGAGATCACGTGCGCGCTGGCGTGGGCGGGCCGGGCCAGGGTGTCGGCGAGTTCGGCGCGGGCGGCGGGCGCAGTGGCGGAGATGTCGTGCAGGTCGAGGTGGTCGAGCATGCGTTCGAGTGCGCGCAGGATCTCGTGGCGGCGCGGAGAGTCCGCCGGCAGTTGCCGCATCAGCTGGTCGAGCACCTCGGCGTCCTGGACCAGCTGCCACACCGGTTCATCGAGCACGGCGAGTTCTGCACGCCGCAGCCGGTACAGCGGCGGGGTCTTTGTCATGGGTTGGCCGCCGAGTTCGGTGGGTTTGAACCCGTTGGGTCCAAGGATGATGGGGTTGGCGGCGGCCTCGACGTACCAGGTGCGTTCGCGCCCGGCGGCGTCCTGCCCGGCGGGCAGGTGGGTGTTGCGGGGGTGCAGTCCTTTGATCGGGATGCCGTCGGCGCTGTAGGCGAGACCCTCGCACTGGAAGCCGGGGAGGTCGTCGTCGAATCCGAGGTCGACCACGACTTCGAGGACGCGGCCGTCCCACTGCGGCGGCGCGGTCGCGGTCAGCCGGAACCAGCTGGTGCCCCACGCTGGTCCCCAGGCTTCGCCGATGGCGGCGGGCGCGTAATCGGCGCGCAGCGCCTCCGCGACCGGCACCGGTTCGCCGGGCGCGTGCCAGACCGCGACCTCGCAGGGCAGTGCTTCGGAGTAGTAGGCAGGTCGTAGGCGTTCGGCCAGTACCCGGTCGAGGCGCTGTTCGACGATGTGGCGGTCGTCGTGCATGTGCTCCCCCGATTTCCCTCGGCGTGATCGTGATCATGCTGGCACATCACGGCGGCCGGCGGGCGGCTGCGGCGCGCCGGAATCCACCAGCGGCGCGGTTGCTGACCCATAAGTAGGGCCGCATGCTGCGGGTGTCCACTCCCATTCTTTTTCCGCAGAAAGGCAACACCATGGGGACCTGCGAAGTCTGCGGCAACGAATACTGGATGACCTTCGAAGTGCACACCGTCGGCGGCGGGGTGCACACCTTCGACTGCTTCGAATGCGCCGCGCAGCGGCTCGCACCGCAGTGCGAGCACTGCGGGACCCGGATCCTGGGGCACGGCGTGGAAGCCAGCGGCCGGTTCTTCTGCTGCGCGCACTGCGCACGCCAGTCGGACCTGGCCATGGCCGGGGATCTGCGCGACACCGTCGGCGCCCACCCCGGCTGATTAGTCCGCCCGGGGCATACGCGCAGCGTCTACGAAGCCCCTCGGACTTGCCCCTGTCGGCGGATGAGCACCTCAGCCGAATCTTCGTTATCGATACGTAATGAATTGCCGGAAACGCAGGAGCTACCTGCGACGACATGGCGGGTGAGACAGCTTCGCCCCGCCCGTTTCGCGCCGGTTGTCGTGAACGGGATTTGACAACGGGTGAAGGACCGTCGACTCATCCCTCGTAGTTAGTGGAGGACGCCCCGATGGCAGGTCTGGTTCGCTGGCTGGGCGGCATGGCGCGCGAGATGCAGCGGGCCCGCATGGTGATGCGGAACCCTGCGTCGAGCAGCCACGCCCGGCGCTGACCTTCGTCAGTACCCCACCCTGCCCGGCCGCTCGGCCGGTCGCGGTCTAGGCATCAGTCCGGCGGCCACGCGCCGCGACGCGACACCGGGGCAACCAACAACCGGGCGACTGATGCCAGAACCTGCTCGAGACACTGGTGCCGTGGCCAGCTGGCCGTGTGCGACGTGCTGGCCGGACGGCTCCCGGATGTGCTGACGCTGCCC
>NZ_JBSFLZ010000102.1:0-27695 GCF_053599315.1 Saccharopolyspora sp. NPDC000995 | reverse complement strand
CGCACCGCCGAAACCCACGTCGAACATATCCTCACCAAGCTCGGCTTCACCTCGCGCGGCCAGATCGCCGCACTGGTGGCACAAGACAGAAAATAAGGATCTCCTAATACTCCAGCGGATGAGCGTGTCAAGCGGCGCGGGGTTCCGCTGCGGAATGTGACACCGTTGCGAATGGGGACGTCTTCGAAACTATGGTGAAACCTGGCGCAACTCGGTGAAACGCAGGGCCTTGTTTCTCTGCTGGGCAACTGACCAAGCGAATAGACTTCGAGTCAGGCCCGACCTAATTTTCGAGTAACTATCAGGTTATTGGTTTGCGCCGACGACTGACCGGTGAGTGCCGGAGATTTACATTTTGGCCTTGGCGGGCCGTAAGTCGGCGTTCCACCGCGGACACACCCCGCGCCCGGCCCCACCATGCTAAGCCGGATCAGCGCAGCGCGGCTGATTCGGAGCCGAGCAACTCCTGCGGTAGGCGTCCGGCAAGCGTGGCCCAGTCCCGCATCGCCCCGGCCAGGCCGGACACCTCCGCCTCACCGAGCGCCTGCGGACCGTCGCACAGTGCGGCGGCCGGGTCCGGGTGGACGTCGATCATCACCCCGTCGGCCCCGGCCGCCACGGCCGCGCGTGCCAGTGGCAGCACCAGCTCTCGGCGCCCGGCCGCGTGGGACGGATCGACCACCACCGGCAGGTGGGACTGGGCCTGCGCGACCAGCACCGCCGAGAGGTCCAGCGTGTTGCGGGTGGCGGGTTCGAAGGTGCGGATGCCGCGCTCGCACAGCACGATGTCGGTGTTGCCGCGCAGCGCGATGTACTCCGCGGCAAGCAGCCACTCTTCGACTGTCGCGCTCATGCCTCGCTTCAGCAGCACGGGCTTCCCGCTATCACCCACCGCTTCCAGCAGGCCGAAGTTCTGCATGTTCCGCGTGCCGATCTGGAGCATGTCCGCCCAGCTGGCGACCAACTCCACGTCTCGGCTATCGACCACTTCGGTGACCACCGGCATACCTGTCTCGGCGCGGACCTCGGCCAGGATGCGCAACGCCTCCGCGCGCAGGCCCCGGAAACCGTACGGCGAGCTGCGTGGCTTGAACGCGCCCGCCCGCAACAGTGAAGCACCCGCAGCCTTGGCGAGCCGAGCAGCGGCAATAGTCTGCTCCGGCGTCTCGACCGCGCAGGGTCCGGCGATCAGGGTGAACGTGTCCGGGCCGATGGCGACGCCGCCGACCTCCACAACCGAACGGCTCTCTCGCGCCTCCCTGCTCACCAGCGGATACGCCGACGCCACGCGGGTAGACCCCGGCCGCAACCGGAAGCCGATCAGCGCGCGAGCCCGGTCCAGGATCTCGACCAGCTCCCCGCGGGTGGCCGCCGTGGCGATCACATACCCGAGGCGGCCGTACGCGTCGACCGGCGGGGCAACGCGTTGCCCAGGTTTGGCGGTGACCGTCACGGCCCGCACTCCGGGCAGGGCCGTGGTCTGCTCCACGCCGGTCACCTCTTCGAGCACGCCTTCCTCGGGCGGCAGCAGGAACTGGATGCCGGCATAGCCCTCGAACGACTCCGGCAGGTCGAACTCCGCTCCCGCGGCGAAGCGAACCTGCGCCTCCAGCAGGTCGACCCCGGTGCCCAGCCGGAACAGCTCAGGAATCATGCCCCCGGCCAGGCGCGGGTTGATCTCGACGACCGCGGTGCCGTCCGGGCCGAGCTTGACCTCGGTGTGACTGGGGCCGTACTCCAGCGACACCGCGAAAAGCGCCGCACGGACCGCCGCGGCCATCTCCTCGGCGACCGCGGCGGGCAGATCCGCGGGCACGATGTGCCTGCTCTCCACGAAGTTCGGTCCTGGCGTCACGGTTTTCTCGACGATGCCGAGCAACCGCTGCTCCTTGCCGGTGCCGAACATCTCCACGCTGTACTCGGGCTGGTCGAGGAACTGCTCGACCAGCCCGGCGCGGCGGGTCGCCTGGCCTCGGCCGTTCTGGGTGACGGCCAGGACTCGGTTCACCTGGGCGATCGCCTCCCCGACGGTGGCGCACAGCAGCACGTTGGTCGAACCCGAGTCATCCACCGGCTTCACCACACAGGGCAGGCCGACCCCGGCGACCGCCTCCCAAGCCGACGCGGCGTCGGTGACGGCGGTGTACACCGGCTGCCGCACACCGGCCTCGGCTAGCGCGGCCCGGAGCGCGCCCTTGTCACGGCAGCGCCCAATGGCCTCGGCGTCGGCGGCGGGCAAGCCCAGTGCGGCGGCCAGGCGCGCGGCCGTGGCCAGGTAAAACTCGCTCGTCGTGGTCACCGCGGCGATCGGGGCTCGACCGGCCACCCTGCCGACCGCCAGGTTCAGCGCGTCGAAGTCGTTGGTGTCGCAGGTGACAACCGTGGCCCCGGTATCGGCCAGGCCCAGGTACCGCTCGGGCCAACTCGTCATCAGCACGGCCCGGTAACCGAGCTCCCTGGCCACGCCGAGCGCCCGCATGCCAGTGCCGGTGGTGTTCGACTCGACGAAGACGAACAGCGGTGGGCGGTCACTGCCGGCGACCTGGTAGGACCAGCTTGATACTGTGGTGCCAGCGCGAACCTGCTGTGGAATTTCCGCGAGCGGCAGCTCGGCGAGGTCGCGTTCGGCCCAGTATCCCTCGTGGTGCACGGTCTCGGCGTAGCGGTCACCGCGGTCGGGGAAGATGCCGACGATCCGCGTGCCCGGCGGGGCGGTGGCGGCGAGCCAGGTGAGCACCCGGTACACCGACCCCGAGGTGTTGCCGGTGAACAGCTTCTCCTCGCGAGCCAGCGCCCGGGTGGCATCGAAAGCCTCCCGGTCGTTGAGCCAGTGCACCTCATCGATCAGCGAATGGTCGAGATTCGGCGGGTTTAAGCTGTTGCCCAGCCCGCTCTGCAGCCGCTGCGGCCAGTCCGGCTGTCCGAACAGGACACTGCCGACGCAATCCACCCCGATCACCCGCACGTCGGGCAGCCGCTCCCGCAGCGCGCGCGACGTGCCGCACAGCGACCCGCCGCTGCCCACCGAGCCGACCAGCACGTCGACGCCCCCCAGGTCGGTGACCAGCTCATCAGCAAGCGCGCGGTAGGCGGCGGGATTCTCCGGGTTGGCGTACTGCCGCGGCCAGAAGGCGCCGGGCAGCGTGTTCATCAGCTCGTTCAGCTTGGTCAGCCGGGCGCCCTGCCATCCGTGTTCGTCCATTTCGGACACGACGTGCACTTGGCAGCCCAGGCCGGTGAGCTTGGCCAGGGTGATCTGGTCGATACGAGGATCGGTGACGATGTGCACCGAGTGCCCCATCAGGGTGCCGACCAGCGCCACTCCGAGCGCCATGGTGCCCGATGAGCTTTCAACGATCGGCGCGCCCTCGGCGAGTTCGCCGGACTCGCGGGCGCGCGTGATGATCTGCTTGGCCACCCTGTCCTTCATCGCGAACAGGTTCTGCAACTCCAGCTTGGCATGGATTTCCACGCCGCGGTCCGCTCCGGTCCGCAACCGCACCAGCGGAGTGCCGCCGATGACGTCGATCAGGCTGTGACTCAGCATCAGCGCCGTCCCATTCCCATTCCGTCGAAGCTCAAACACCGGTACACCGCGACGTTTCCCGCGATGGACGAACATGCGCTGGCCGTCGCGGCGACCTGGTCCGGGTAGCCGGGCACCGCCGGGTCCAGTAGCACGCCGAGGCTGGTCCCGCTATGCGCGGCGACCACCCCGAGCCCGCCGACGTCCTCGCAGACACCGAGCAACCGCTCCAGCGTGGCCTTTGGCCGCAGGACCTGGTTCATCAGCGCGCTGCGGGTGGCCACCCGGCCCACCTCGGCGAGGTCCCGCTGCCGCACCGCTTCCGCCATCCGCGCCAGCAGCCCGGCGTACTCGCGCTGGTCGGCCGCGGTGAACGGCTTGGGGATGAGGTTGAACTCCACGGTGTCGATCTCGCCGCCCTCGTCCACGCCGACCACGGTCATCGGCGGCAGCGAGCCGAGCACCGAGTGCAGCTCTACCCGGCGGTGGTAAAAGGCGACCACCGCCGGGTAGAGCACGCCGTCGGTGGGTTCGATGCGGGCCAAGAAGTTCTCGATCCGCCGGGGAGGCAAGGTGATGCCGAGCGCGTTGGCCACAGCCCGGGCGGTAGCCACCAGGTCAGCCGAGGAACTGGCCATGCCCTTCCCCTCGGGCAGACCGCTGTCGATGGTGATCTCCCCGCCGATCGGCCGCCCGGCGTCGGCCAGGACGATCCGGGCCAGCCGGAGCGCCTTGGTCTTGCGGCGCGGCCACACTGTCAGTTCGCCGGCGTCCGCGTTGCCACGGAAGGTCGCCACGGACCAGCGCGCGATCGGCAAGGTGACCAGGAAGTCGCCCTCCGGCTCCGGCAGCACCCCTTGCAGCAGTTCACCGAACACTCCGAAGGCCGTGCCGACGCCGGTCACCCCGCGATACAACGGCCGGGGCCCGGCGAGGCTTCCGGTGGCTTTGCTCATGCCCGCGCTCCCGCGGCATCGGCCAGCACGGCGGCCAGCTCGGCATCGGCGTCCGCGAGCCGGGTGCGCCGCGCGGCCCAGGCCGAAGTCAGCTGGTCGAACTCGGCTTCCTGCGTGGCGAGCAGCTCGCGCATGGGCTCGGGCCCGGTCGACCCGGTGGTGCGCTTGGCAGGCAGTGCGGCCGTGACATCCATTGCTTCGCGCAGCAGAGTTTCCGCGAGCGGTGATGCATATCCATGCTCCGCCAACACTTTTTCCAACAGCGCCGGCTCGGGCTCGGCAGGTGGCAGACCCTTCGCCACCGCGGCGACGATGTAGCGGCCGGTGACCACCTGGGCCGTCCGCCACGGCACCCCCGCTCGCAGCGTCAGCTGGTTGGCGAGGGTGAACCCGCCGAAGTACTCCGCCTCGCAGGCACGGGCGAGGCGTTCCTCGTTGAACTCCAGGCGGTCCAGCACGCCGGTGAGCAGGCGCGAGATCGAGTCGAGCGTGTCGAACGCGGCGGGCACCTGGGCACTGGCCTCTTTGGACACCTCCACGGAGTTGCTGTAGGAGGTGGCGCGCTGCGCGGTCGCGATGCCGTGATAGGCCGCGTGCAGATGCGCGGTACGGCCGCGAATCCTCTCCAGCACAGGGAAGTTCTTCTTCTGTGGCATCGCCGAGGAGATGCCCGACCAGTCGTCGGGCAGGTCGAGGTAGCCGTAGCCGGTGCCGCCCCAGGTCATCAGGTCGGTGACAAACCGGCTCAGCGCCACGCCCAGCATCGAGAACTCGGCGCAGGCCTCAAGCGCCCAGTCCCGCTGCGACACCGCGCGCAACGCATGCCGCTGAACACTTTCGCAGCCCAGCAGCCGGGCCATGCGTTCGCGGTCCCAGTCCAGCTCCTGACCGGCCATCGCGCCCGCGCCCATTGGGCAGGCGCTGGCGGTCAGATAGACCGGCTCCAGCCGCGAGAGCGTGTGGAGCAGTTGCTCGGCCAGCGCGGAGAAGTAGAACGCCGGGCTGACCAGCTGGGCGGCCTGCATGTGCGTGTAGCCGGGCATCATCAGCCCGCCGGTGCGGGCGGCCAGCCGCCCGGTGGCGCGGCCCAACTCGATCAGCAGCTCGGCCGTGTCCAGCAGTCGGGCCCGGCCGTACAGCACCTGCGCGGAGGCCTGGAGATCGTTGCGGCTGCGGTCGACGTGCCAGGCGGGCGGCACCTTGGGCAACCGATGGCTGATGAAGCGTTCCAGCGAGAACACCAGGTCGCTCATCGCCCCGCGCGCGGACCGCTCCACCGCGTCCGGGGTGGCGCGATCGAGCAGCCCGGAGATCAGCCCCACCTGCTCGCCGGTCAGCAGGCCCATCCTGGCGTACTCGGCGAGCAGCACCTTCTCCAATCGCACGTAGTGCGGCAGCAGGCAGGCCAGCTCGAACCGGAGCTGCGGTTCCAGGATCTCCGCGCGCAGCAGGCCGTCCGGCCCGGCCGAGATCCGGCCGGTCAGGTTCGTGTGGTCGATGGTCAAACCGGGCTCCTCGTTCGGGACAGTTGTGGGCAGGCGCCGAGCACAACGCCGGCGACTTCGGTGGCTCGGCTGCTCGGAAAGTAGTGGCCGCCCTCGGCGAGCACGCGCAGCCTCAGTCGGCGGGTCAGCCCGGCCCAGGCGGACAGGTGACGCGCGGTCTCGCTGGTGTGCGGATCGTCGGCGGCGACGACCAACTCCACCGGGGTGTCGACCCGGTGCGCGAGCGGCGAGCGCAGTGCGCCGCGGAAGAACGCGCCGGCGCTGCGCACGTCGTGGCGGTAGGCAACCCCGACGACGCGGGCCCGCTCCGGTTTGAGGCCGTCGAACTCGATGTAGCCGCTGTCCTCCAACATCGCCGTCACGAGTTCGCGATCACCCTGCACCCTCACCCGGATGTCCTCGGCCCGCAGCTGGTCCTCGGTGGCGGGCCGGATCGCGCCGAGGAACACGTGGTGCGCTGGTGCGCCCTCATCCTCCAGCAGCCGGGCCAGTGCCAATGCGGGAGCGGCACCGGTGCTGTGTCCCCACACCAGCAGGGGCGCGCTCCGGTGATCGCGCAGTTCCGTGCGCACCGCCTCTGCAATCGCGTCCACCGTGGCCAGTTCGGCTCGTTCGGCGCCGAGATCATGACCCGGCGGCTCGACGCCGAGCACCTGGACGCCGTGCGCCCGAAGCTCCCGTGCCAACTGCTGGAAGTTGACCGAGTTCCCGCCCGCGTGCGGGAAGCAGACCAACGTCGCAACGGGATCGGTGTCCACTTCGGACAGGGGGTGGAGCAGGCGCGGGGCCGGGAGCGGACGACGTTCGTCGATCAGCGCGGCGAGCTCGGAGAGCACCGGGCGCGCCAGCACCTGCCGCAGTGACACCAGCCCGTCCAGTTTGACCAGCAGGCGCACCACCGACAGGGAAGTGCCGCCGAGGCGGAAGAAGTCGTCCGCGTGCCCGATCCGCTCCAACGGCACGTGCAGCACTTCGGCCCAGGCGGTGGCTAGCGCCCGTTCGGTGGGCGTGGCCGGAGCAGCGTACGGCCCGTCGGCGTGCCCGAGCGTGGCCGCCAGCACGGCCAGCACCGCTTTGTCGGTCTTCCCGTTGGCGTTGAGCGGCAGGCGGTCCAGCCGGTGCACGTAGGTGGGCACCAGCTGGCCAGGCAGTTGCGCGGCCAGCCGTGCGCGCACCTCCCCCCCATCGAGCTTCCCGGAGCCGGTGAAAAACGCCACCAGGATGGCTTCCCGGCCCTCGCCGCTGTCCACCACGACCGCCGCCGAGTCGACTCCGTCGATAGCCGCCAGCTCGTGCTCGACCTCGCCGATCTCCACTCGCGCGCCCCGGATGCGGATCTGCTCGTCACGGCGGCCGAGGAACTCCAATCGCCCGCCGGGCAGCCAGCGGCCGAGGTCTCCGGTGCGGTAGAGCCGTTGTCCCGGCCGGTGCGGGTCGGGGCGGAAGGCCCGCGCCGTCTGCTCCTCGTCACCGAGATAACCGCGGCCCACGCAGACACCGGAGAAGGCGATCTCCCCCGGCGCGCCGAGCGGCAGCAGCGAGAGGTCGTCACCGATCAACGAGACGTCGACGTTGCGCACCGCGCGCCCGAGCGTCACCGGCTCGTCCGGATGCCGCAGCACCGCGTGCGTGGTGTCGTCGGACAATTCGGTGGCGCCGTAGGCGTTGACCAGCGTGATGCCCGGACAGCAGGCGAACCACCGGCGCACCAGATCCGGGCGCAGTACCTCGCCGGTCACCGACATCGCCCGCAGCCGTCCCAACCCGCCCGGCCGGCTCTCCAGCCGGGCGACGAGCACTTCGAAGTAGGACGGCACGAGCTGCGCGACCCGCACTCCGGAAGCGGCCAGCTCGTCGCGGAAGCCGTCCACGTCCAGCAGCACCTCGGAATCCACGATCCGCGAGCTGCCACCGCACAGCAGCGGCGCGAGGAGCTGCCACAGCGAGATGTCGAAGCACTGGGAGGCCGTCTGCGCCACTACCTCCCCTGGCGTCAGCTCCATGTCGGCGACCTTGGCTAGCAAGTGATTGAGCAGGCCCGCGTGTTCGCACATCACGCCCTTCGGCGTCCCGGTGGAGCCTGAGGTGAAGTAGACGTACGCAAGCGCATCCGCCGCCACAGCGACCGTGGTGGCGGACGCGCCGGTACCGAGCAATTCGTCAATGGTGAGCACACAACGCCCGGCACCCACCGTTGCGCCATCGATGCCCGCCCCGGCCAGCACCATCGAGCAGCCAGCCTGGTCCAGCACCCCGGCGATCCGGCTCGCGGCCGCGCCCGGGTCCACCGGGAGATAGGCGCCACCGGCACGGAGCACACCGAGCACCGCTGCGGCCCAACCGAGATCCCGCGCCGTGACCACGGCGACGATCTGACCCGTGGCGAGACCCCAGTCCAGCAGAGCGGCAGCCACCTCGGTGGAACGCTCGTCCAGTTCGCGGTAGGTCCAGCTGCGGTCGCGATGTGAAACCGCGATGTCGTCGGGACGTCGGCGGGCCTGCTCCGTGAAAAGCTCGGCGAACATCCGCTTGCCCAGCGGCTCGCGCGGCCCAGCGAGATCCCGAAGCTGATGACGAACCTCCTGCTCGCTCAAGAGATCCTCGACGCGGTGCACCGCGTCTAGGTCGTCGGCAAGCAGGCGCAACGCGCTCAGGTGATACCCGGCAATGCGGGTCACCGCCTCGGCATCGAGCAAGTCGGATCGTGAAGTCACCGACAGCCCGCCGTCGGCGAACCGGACACCGAGCACCCCCTCGTGCACAACACCGCCTGGAGAAAGATCGAGCACGGATTCGACTTCTGAGTCCGCACGCACCTCGTCGACACCCGCCGCCAGTTCCCGCCAGCTCCGGCCGCCGACCTCCGCACGCACCGGTCGGATAGCCGATTCGGTAATCAACCCGGCAACCGGCGCGGGTTCACCGGTGACGGCGGAGAGCACGGCCAGGTGCGCCGCGAGCACGAAAGAGTCGACAGCCCCGTACCGCGCGTTCGCGGTCGCGTGGAGCCGGTCCAGCAACGCCGCCGGTATCTCCAAGCGGCATCTGACCGGCGTGGCCGCGCCCGGCGCTGGCCAGCACGGGACCACCGTGGCGGCACGCCTTGACGGACCGGTGCTCACCACGCGCGCGACGGTCGGATCGGGCGAATTCATCTACAGCCAGCTCCCGGGCCACCACAAGGCCTGAACTCGAAACGGCGAAGAAAGTCGAACTGGCACGGACAACCCGCACTTTTCGCGGCTTTCCCGGTCAACATTAGGCAACTCGCGGCTCGCACCAGACCGGATTTGTTGCTCACGGACACGGCAATTATTGCGGACAGTTGACTGTCATCCCTACGGTTGGAGCCGGGGATCCCATCCTCACAGGTTGGGTTTCCTGCTTCACGGCCGATCGCGCGCGAGAAAACTCGCCCCACCTCACATCACCCTCCACGAGCATCGCCAGGAATGCCCCTGGCTGCGGCTCGACCAGCCGCAAGGATGTTCTTCGTCGCGTTGATGTCCCGGTCGTGGCGGGTGCCGCAGTTCGGGCATATCCCTGCCCGAACGGAAAGCTTCAGCTCGGACAGCAGGTGCCCACACTTCGAGCACGTCTTGGTAGATGGGTACCAACGATCCACCACCAGGAGGATCTTGCCCGCACGGCTGGTCTTGTATTCCAGTTGGCGGCGGAACTCACCCCACCAGCAGTCGGAGATGGCCCGCACGAGCTTCCGATTACAGACCACGTTCTTGCGAGCCTCGCTTTCCAGGTGCTTCGGGTTGGCGATCCGCCCATTATCGCTGTGACGACGAAGTCCTTCACACCAAGGTGGATGGGTTACCGCTGGGCGCCTGGTGCTGGACGTGCTTCCTCCCCACGGATAAATCCGGGGGCCTGCACACTACGTTCCGTCGGTGAACCGAGCTGCCGCGAAGCGGCGTCCATCTGCCGCCACACCTTGAAGACCAACGGGCACACGGCGGCGATCACGCACAGGCCGCAGAGCGCGTACGCCGCGCCGTGCGGACCGATCCCGTCGAGCAGCACCCCGGCGATCAACGAGCCGAGTGGCATCGCCGCGCTGCCCACCGCGTGCAGGGCGCTGAAAACCCTGCCGCGCAATGGTTCCGGTACCCGGTCGTACTTGACCGCGGCGATCACCGGGTTCAGCGCGCCGTTGGCCACCATGCTCAGCGAAACCAGCCCCACCAACAGCACCGGCGGGGGGCCGAGCGCCACCACGAGGTAAACCGGAGGACCGGAGATCAGCCCGCAGACGGCGAAGGTGCGCCAGCGGTGCCGTCCCGTGCCACGAATCGCGTAGAGCGCGGTGCCGAGTACGCTGCCGCCGCTGGCAGCCCCGATGAGCACCCCTACCAACGTGCTGTTGTGCCAGACCAGCACGCCGAACGCCGGGAGCAGCACGGAAAGCAGCCCGGTGGTCAGCGCGTTGCTGCTGGCGTTGCTCGCGCCCAGTACTACCAGCAGCCGATCCCGCCGCAGGTAACCCAGTGCCTCCCGCAGCTCCTCCAGGTAACCGGCGCCACCGGGGCCACCGGACACCGGACGCACCCGCACGAACACGCCGACCAGCACCGCCGCCAGCAGCAGCGCAGCGCCGTCGGCCAGCAGCACGGTGGCCGGGCTGAACAACGCGATCAGCAGGCCGCCGAGCAGGGCCCCGAACAGGTCACCCGCCCGTTGCGAAGCCTCCTCCGCGCTGGTGCCACGGGAAACCCGGGTCCCGGTGACAGCCAGCACCGCGGGCAGCAGCACCTGCTTGGTGCTGCGGGACGGGGCCCGCCCGGCGCCGATCCCCAGCGCCAGCACCACAAGCAACGGCAGCGACACGCCCACCGTGTTGTGCGCCAACGGGATCAGCAGCACCGCACCACAGGTGAACAGGTCCGCGACCAAGCTCGCGCGCCGGGCGCCGTACCAGTCGACCAATGTGCCGGTGAGCATCACCGACAGCACCAATCCGAGCGTCTCGGCGGCGGCCACCAGCCCGGTGCTCACCCCGCTGCCGGTGGTCTGCAGCACGAACCACGGAATGGCGATCAGCGTCATCGTCGATCCCACCGTGGCGATACCGCCCGCCGCGACAAGCGCGACCAATGGCGTCGTGCGCGTCACCGGCCGACCACCCGGAACGGGGTGGATTGCCGAGGAAATGCGGGACAGTCGTATTCCGGGCTGCTATTGTTGCCGCGCCGTCCGACCGAAAGACCCGCGCGACGGAATTCCTCGATCCGAGAACCCGATCCGGAGCGGCCCTCACTCATGCGACCAGTTGTCACCGAACGCCTCCTGCTCCGCTCGTTCACCGAATCCGATCTGGACGACCTGTACGACATCCAGCGCCGCCCCGACGTCGCACGTTACCTGTTCTGGAACGCCCGCACCCTGGAGGAAACCAGGAAGGCGCTGGCGGTGCGCATCACTCAGACCGAGCTGGCTGCCGAGGGCGAGAACCTGGCGATCGCCGTGGAACTGCGCGAGACCGGCCGCCTGATCGCGGACTTCAACCTGGAGTGGCTCAGCGCCGAGCTTGGCCGCGCCGAGATCGGGTTCGTGATGAATCCCGACCACTCCGGCCACGGCTATGCCACCGAGGCCGGAGCCGAGGTGCTGCGAATGGCATTCGAGATCTACGGGTTCCACCGCGTGGTCGGCCTGTGCAACGGGAACAACCACAGCTCGCAGCGCCTGATGGAGCGCCTCGGCATGCGACGCGAAGCCTTCTTCGTCCAGGGCGAGATGCTCAAGGGCGAGCGCGCCGACCTCGCCGTCTACGCGATGCTGGCCACCGACTGGGAGCAGGGCGCCGGGGCGGCTCGCTCCGGGGAGCCGACCACGCGCGGCTGAAACGGGCACTACTTCCTCAGCCCGCTTCTAACCCCGGCCCCGCTGTTCCAGCAGCCGCCCTGCCCAGTGGAAGAACGCGTCGGCTAACTCGGAGCGAGCCGGCTCGGGGAACTGCGAGAAGTTGGCCATCACCGTGCACCACTCGCCGAACACCGGGCCCTGCTCGGTGATCAGGAAGTCCACGCACAGATAATCGGCGCCGAGGGTGCGGACCACGCGCAGGCAATCGTCGAGCACCGCCGAGAAGTCTGCGCTTGGACTTGCGTTGCCGCCCTGGGCGATGTTGGACAGGTAGCGGCCGATCACTTGCTCGCGCAGCATGCTGGTGACCACCTCGCCTTCCACCAGCGCGACCCTGAGGTCGCCGGAGTTGGGCAGGAACTCCTGCACCAGGTAGCCCTTGCCGGTCTGGGCAGCGATGTCCACCGCGGAACGCAGCTGTTCGAAGGTGTCCACTTTGAGCACGCCGAACCCCGTGCCGGACTCGCGCGCCTTGAGGATGTAGGGGCCGCCGCCGATCTCGCGACGCACCACCTCCAGGCCCTCCCGCGCGTAGCGGCGGAACGGTAGCGCGAGGGTCTTGGGCACCTTCAGACCGAGCTGCGCCGCCCGGCCGATCATCGCCAGCTTGTCGCGCTCCAGCCATTCCGGCGCAGCCATCGCGTGGTTGAGCACGAACGAGTCGCTGGCGTCGATGATCCGGGAGATGCCGTGCAGGTAGGACACGGCCTGCTGGTCGTTGCCGATGTCGTCGACGATGTAGCACTGCCGGGTCTCCAGCAGGTCCACCCCGCCACGCCACAGCCGCGGCTGGTCCACGCAGGTCGGGGTGAGCTCGCTGGCCGGGATGAACTGGAAGCCGAAGCCGTGCCGGGCACCCTGCGCGATCCACCGGTCGGTGATATCGACGATGATCTTGCCGAGATGGCTGGGGTTGAAATCGTCCGGGTTGTAGATCCAGTTGACCATCCGCTCGGCCGGCTTGGCCGAGGGCGTGACGACCTCTCGAACCGCTGAGTACACGGTCATACCTCCTCGAGGGTGGTGGCGGCTTTGGAACGCTCTCCGGCAGCCAGGAAGTCTTCCAGCGCGGAGTACTTCTCGCGCAGCAGCCGTTTGAGCACCTTGCCGGTGACCCCCTGGGGGAAGTCGGCCTCGGTCCGGGCCAGCTCCAACACGGCCAGCTCCAGCAGCCCAGCCGAGCGAAGCGCCTGGTTCGCCGTGGCCAGCAGCACCTCCGGCGTCATGCGCTGGTCGACCGTGGTGACCACGGCCACCGGCACGGTTTGGCCGCGGTGACATCCGGCGACCACAGCGCAGTCAGCGATCAACGGCAGCTCGTTGAGCAGAAACTCCTCCAGCTGCACCGAGTGCCCGGTACCGGTCTCCGTCTCGATGGCGTCCACTTCCCGGTCCACCTGGTAGAAGTCGCCGTTGGCGTCCTGGTAGGCGAGGTCACCGGAGAGCCAGAACCCGGCCAAGCGGCTGCGGTAGGTGGCGTCCGAGTCGTTCCAGTACCCGGCGGTGATGGTCGGGCCCTTCGCCGCGAACAGGCCGATCTCGCCGGGTTCGGCGCGAGTGCCGTCCTTGCGCAGCACCACCACTTCGGCGACGGCGTCGGGGCGGCCGATGCAGCGATCGTTGCGCTGCGAGGTCAGGGACCGGGGCTGCACCATGATTCCCCATCCCAGTTCGGTCGCGCCGAACCGGTCGTAGAACACCGCCGAGGGCAGTTGCGGATTCCGTCTGGCCAGAATGGATTTCAGGTGCGCCTCGTGGATCGCGTCGCCCATGGTCACCCAGCCGTCCACCGAGTCCAGCGCGCCGTCGGCGACGTCCACCTCAGCCAGCTCGGCATATGCATGCGCGAAGGCCATCACCGTGGTGGGCCGGTGCTTCGCGATCGCCTCGGCCAGCTCGGCACCGGTCGGGTCGTACAGCGGCACCAGCGGGGTACCGGCCAGGATGGCGTAGTTGGCGTACATCACCGAGCCGAGGTGGGACTGCGGCTGCGCGGCCATCATCGTCGCGTCGGGCCCGTCGATGAAGTCGGTGAGCCGGAACCGAGGCCCGGCGATGCTCGAATGGTGGGTCTGCACCACCGGTTTGGGAAAGCCCGTGGTGCCCGAGGAGTGCAGGATCGACACCGGGTCCTCCGGCGCATGCCGGAACCGGGCCGATTCGGGCAGCTCGGCGGCTGGCGGGGCAGGCAGTTCCTCCGCGATGATCGACCAGCCCAAACTGTCCAATTCAGACAATTTCGCACCGAGCGCGGCCAGTCGGGAGCGCGTGGTGCAGATGCCGACCGGCGCGGTGCGGCGACACAGCTCCAGCGAGGTGGCCCGGGGCGCTTTGCTGTTGACCAGCACCCCGATGGCACCGATCTGGGCGAGCGCGTGGAAGTGCACCGAATAGGCGAACGAGTCTTCCAGGTAGACAAGCACCCGGTCGCGCGGGCGCACACCGAGACCCAGGTAGTGCACCGACCAGCTCTGCGCCAGCTTGTCAAGCTCCAGCAGGCTGAAATCGGTGCGCCACTCGCCACCGGGGGTGGCCAGCGGCCGCCCCGAGCTGATGAACGGCAGGTCGGGATGCGCGGCAACAGCCAGCGCCGACCGCAGCACGTTCCCGCCGCCCAATTCGGGATCGGCCGCCAGTTTCGCGCGGCCCTCCGGGGACAGCAAGGTTCGGCCAGACAGAGCCATCGCAGCCATCGTCGCGCCTTTCAAGTCTGGGTACTCAAGCCCTGATCGTGCCCAGCCGCCCGAGCCGCCGCGACGGATTTGTTGCGGTTGTGGACCTTCCTTGCCGCGCCACACCGCGTTTGTTGCCGGTAACCGCCGAACCGGGGTCCGGCGCGACAACAACGCGGTATATCTGGGAAATCCCCCGATCACCAGCCATCCGAGCACTGGAGCGGAGCATGCCCTTGAACGCGGTCGGCGACCCGGATCGCCCAGTGGCGTCGAAGATCCGGCTCGCGGCGGACCCGGACCGGCTGGACCGCGCGGAGCTGGATCGGCTGCGGGAACGGAACTTCGCCGCGATGGTCGACGCCGCGCTGGCCACCCCCCCGGTCCGCCGCCGCTGGCCGGACCTGGCGCCAAGCATGACCACCGCCGACCTCGCCCGCCTCCCCCTGCTCAGCAGCCGCGAACTGGCCGACGGCAGCCCGCCACACTCGCCGGAGTTCCAGCTCGGCGGCGACGGCCCGGGAATGGTGCTGCGCTCTAGCGGCACGGCCAGCAAGCCCAAGATGATGTACCACTCCTGGGACTTCAATCTCCAGGTCGGGCGGCTGGGTGCCCGCGGGTTGCTCGCGGCCACCCGCTCGGCCCCGGCCCGGCGCGTGGCCAACTGCTTTTACCCGGCCGAGCTCAGCGGCGGCGCTTTCCTGTTCACGCAGGAGGTGATCCGGCTCGCCGGAGCCCGCTCGTATCCGCTGGCCAGCCAGACCAGCCCGGCCGAGAGCGCGGCGGTCATCGCCGAGCACCGCGTGGACGCACTAGCGGCCAACCCCGGTTACGGCGTCGAATTGCTGACCGGATCCCCGCCGGAGCAGATCGCCGCACTGCGGTACTTCCTCTACATCGGCGAACTGCTCGGCAAGGCCCGCACTCAGGCGATCGCGGAGGCCGCGCCCCAGGTCGCCGTGCGCTCGCTGGCCTACTCGACCTCGGAGACCGGGCCGATCGGCTACCAGTGCGAGCAGCTCTCCGGCGCCACCCACCACGTGCACGAGGACGCAGTGGTGGTGGAGATCGTCGACGAGCAGACCGGGGTGCCAGTGCCGGACGGGGACACCGGTGAGGTGATCGTCACCGCGCTGAGCGACACCGGGATGGCGCTGTTGCGCTACCGCATCGGCGATGTCGGCTCCTTCGGCACCGCCCCCTGCCCGTGTGGCAGCCCCGCGCGGCTGCTCTCCCTGCACGGTCGCACCGCGACCTCGCTCAACATAGACACCGAGGTGGTGTCCTCGGACCTGCTGCTCGGCCAGCTCGGCCAGCTCGGCGTCACCGAACCCGCTGACTGCCAGCTCCAGGTGCTGCCCGAGCAGCACGGCCACCGGCTGCGGCTGCTGCTGTCCAGCCGGACGCCCGAATGGATCACCACCCAAGCGGTGGTCGACTGCCTCAGCCGCGCCCAGCAACTGCGCGCGGTGCTGAACAGCGCGCAGTGCCTCGGCTTCAGCGTGGAGCGCGTCGCGTCCGAACTGTTCGCGCGCACCGACCGCGGCAAGGTCCCCGTTCTTTACGCGCCCGACAGCACAATGACGCCGAAGGAGCACTGAATGACCTCGCCGGAGACGAAGCTGGAAGCCCTGCGGGCCGAGCTCGACAGCATCGACCTTCGCCTGCTTGACGTGCTGCGGGAACGCATCGAGCTTTGCGTGCGCATCGCCGAGCACAAGCGCGAGCACGGCGTGCCGATGATGCAGCCGCACCGCATCGGCGTGGTGCAGCAGCGCGCCGCCGACTACGGCGCCGAGCACGGCATCGACCAGGTATTCCTGCGTGGGCTCTACGACCTGGTCATCGGCGAGACCTGCCGGGTCGAGGACCTGGTCATCGGCACGCCGACGACACCGTAGACGGGCGAGGACCATCTGGAGGGCGGGCCCATGCGGACCCTTTTGATTGACAACTACGACTCGTTCACCTACAACCTGCACCAGCTGCTCGGTGAGGTGACGGGGCGGGCTCCGGTGGTAGTGCGCAACGACCAGGAGCTGCCGGCCCGACTGGCCGCCGAGTTTGACGCCGTGGTGGTCTCCCCCGGGCCCGGACGGCCCGACCGCAGCCGCGACGTCGGCACCAGCGCGCAGGCCATCCGGAGTTCGGGGCTGCCGGTGTTAGGGGTCTGCCTGGGCCACCAGGGCATCGCACACCTCCTCGGCGGCGCGGTGGACCTGGCACCGGAGCCGATGCACGGCCGCAGCTCGCGCGTTTACCACACCGGCAGCGGGGTGTTCGCCGGTCTGCCGTCGCCGTTCTCGGCGGTGCGCTACCACTCCCTGACCGTCACCCGGCTCTCGGAGGAGCTGGAGGCCGTGGCGTGGACCGAGGACGGCGTGCTGATGGGGCTGCGGCACCGCACCGCGCCGCTGTGGGGCGTGCAGTTCCACCCCGAGTCGATCAGCAGCGAGTACGGCAGGCAGCTGCTGGCGAACTTCCGTGACCTGGCGCTGGGGGCGGGCGCCGTGGCGCCGCCACCTGCCGCCAAATCGTCCACACCGGACACCCATGTTCTGCAGGTGCACGTCCGGGAGATCGAGTGCGAACCGGACACCGCCACCGCGCACCGTGAGCTGTTCGCCGGCGCGCCGCACAGCTTCTGGCTGGACACCAGCGAAGTCCGGCCGGGCCAGTCGCGGTTCTCCTTCCTGGGCGACGATCGGGGCCCGCTGGCGGAGCACCTCACCTACCGGGTCGCGGAGCGGACCGTGCTGGTCCACCGCTGCGACGGCACCAAGCATCGAATCCAGCAGGACTTCTTCGGTTATCTCGATGAACAGCTCAGGCGACGCGCCGTGCCGACGCCGCCGGGATTGCCGTTCGAGTTCGATCTCGGTTACGTCGGCTACCTCGGTTACGAGCTGAAGGCGGAGACCTCGGGCTCGGCCGTGCACCAGTCCGAGATCCCGGACGCGGCGATGATTTTCGTCGATCGGATGCTCGCGATCGATCACGTCCAGCACCGCTCGTACCTGCTCGCGCTGAGCACCGAGCAGACCGAGGCCGCCGCCATCGCCTGGCTGGACGAGACCGCACTGCGGCTACTCGCCCTGCCATCGTCTGATGTGGACGGGCAAGCACGGGTGCTGGACGCCGGCACGGCCACCGACCTGGGTCGGCTGGAAACCGCGCGGCCGCGGCACGACCGGGCCGCCTATCTCGCCCGGGTGGCTACCTGCCTGGAAGAGATCAAGCATGGCGAGTCCTACGAAATCTGCCTGACCAACACGGTCACCGTGGACGAGCGGATCGACCCGCTGCAGACTTACCAGACCCTGCGGCGGATCAGCCCGGTGCCCTACGGCGCGTTTCTGGACTTCGATGGGCTGGCGGTGCTCAGCGCCTCCCCGGAGCGATTCCTGTCCATCGGCGCGGACGGCGTGGTGGAGTCCAAACCGATCAAGGGGACCCGCCCGCGCGGTGCTACCCCGGAGGATGACGAGAGGCTCAAGCTCGACCTGTCCGCCCAGGAGAAGGACCGCGCGGAGAACCTGATGATCGTCGACCTGGTGCGCAACGATCTGAACAGAGTGTGCGAGATCGGCTCGGTGCACGTGCCTACGCTGTTCGACGTCGAGACCTACGCGCCGGTGCACCAGCTCGTTTCCACCATCCGCGGCACGCTGCGCGCCGGGGAGTCGGCGGTGAGCTGTGTGCGGGCGGCGTTCCCCGGCGGTTCCATGACCGGCGCGCCGAAGGTGCGCACCATGGAGATCATCGACCGCTTGGAGGAGGGTCCGCGCGGGGTCTACGCGGGAGCCATCGGCTGGTTCTCCCTGTCCGGCGCGGCGGATCTGAGCATTGTGATCCGCACCCTGGTCGCCGACGGGGAACGGCTGAGCTTCGGCGTCGGCGGCGCGATCGTGGCGCTGTCGGATCCGGTGGAGGAATTCGAGGAGACCGTGGTCAAGTCCCGTGCCGTGCTCACCGCGGTCGCGCAGACTGCGATGCGCCCCGCGATGGGTGGCGCGCTGTGACCGGCGTGCGGTCGCTGCGCCGCTGCCTGGTCGTCGGCGGTGCGGGCGCGGTGGGTGAACTGTTCGCGCGTGCTCTCCGGGAGTCCGGCGCCGAGGTGGTAATCGCGGACCCAGCGGCCGGTAGCGGGGACGCCACCGCCCCGGACGCCGCCCTCCGCGCCGAGCTGGCCGCCGCCGACTTGGTACTGCTGGCGGTGCCCGAGCGCACCGCGCTCGCCGCACTCCCAGTGCTGGCAACGCATTTGCCTCCGGGCACGCTGGTCGCCGACACCCTTTCGGTGAAGGGCGCCGTCGCGACAGTGCTGCGGGAGATGAGCGGGATCGAGGCGGTGAGCCTCAACCCGATGTTCGCCCCCTCGTTGGGCTTCGCCGGCAAGCCGGTCGCAGCCGTAGTCGTCCACAATGGGCCGAAGGTTGCGGAGCTGCTGGCGCTGCTGCGGGACTGGGGCGGCCACCCGGTCCTGTGCGACGCTGGCGACCACGATCGCCTCGCCGCCGCCACCCAGGTGCTCACCCACGCCACCATTCTGGGTTTCGGCCTGGCGCTGACCGTGCTCGCCGACGGTGTCGGCGAGGTGGCGCCCTTGGCCCCGCCGCCCCATCGCACCCTGCTCGCGCTGCTCGCCCGCATCTCCTCAGGCACGCCGGAGGTCTACTGGGACGTTCAGGCGGCCAACCCGGACGCACCCCGCGCCCGCGCCGCCCTGGCAGCCGGTATCCGGCAGATCGCCGATCTGGTCGATGCTGGCGACGAAGCCGGTTTCGAAGCAGCACTGGCCAGGCTGCGGGCATTCTTCGACGACGAGCTGCCCCGGCATGCGAGCGTGTGCGCCGAGCTCTTCGACCGCCTACCGCCCTTTTCCGGTGAGCGGGAATGAGTCCGCGCATTGGTTACATAGCTAGGGAACCGGCCCTCCCGGAACGGATCACTCATGTGGTGCGTGACGCCGTCGGTGTTGCGAATGCTGGGGACCAGCGCGTCCAAGACCGTTCAGGGCGTGCCAGTGCCGACACCGTTCCCGGCGTCCCCGAATCGCAACCCGGCAACTACAGCGCGCCGTCACCGCATCCGCGACCCACGAGAACACCACATTCGACCTTGCACGCACGCCCACACAAACCGAACCAGTTGCGCCCCAAGCGAGGAAGCATGACCCAGCCGCAGGAAACCCAGCCGGTCAACTGGGTCAAGTCCCGGATCAGCCGGACATCCGACTCCCTCGACCGCGCCTTCGAGCAAGGGCTGACCGGACACACCATCACCGCACGCGAGGGCAAGAAGGTGTGGCTGGCCGACGGGAGTGCGGCGCTGGAGTTCGTCTCGTGCTCGTATCTCGGCCTCGAAGAACATCCGGCGCTGATCAACGCCGCCGAGGCGGCGCTGCGCCGGTTCGGGGTGCACTTCTCCTCCTCCCGCAACCGGATGCGGCCGCACTACCTGCCTGAGCTGGAGGACCTGCTGGCCACGGTCTACCGGGGCAACCGAGCGGTCGCCTTCACCTCGGTGGGCACCGTGCACCTGGGGCTGCTGCCGCTGCTGGGTAGCGGGGCGCTGCCCAGCTACCGGATCGCGCCCGCCGGAGCCGCCTTCCTGGTGGAGAAGACCGCGCATTCGTCGATGCAGATCCTGCGTGGCCTGCTGGAGCAGATCGGCCCCACACACCGGTTCGACCTGGACTCCGCCGATTCGCTGGAGACCGCATTGCGCGAGATCGGCGAGACCCGGCGCACTCCGATCGCGCTGGTCGACGGGGTGGGCTCGATGGGCGGGCTGATCGACGTGGCCGGCGTCCTGGAGGCGTTGCGGCCCTACGGCGGCCACCTCTACATCGACGACGCGCACGGCATCTCCATCGCGGGCGCGATGGGCGCCGGGTACGCCTTCGAGAGCCTCGGCGACCAGTTGCCGGAGAACGTGGTGATCGCCGGTTCGCTGTCCAAGGCGTTCGGCGGTTCCGGCGGGTTCGCGCTGGTGCCGGGCGAGGCCGACGTCCGGGTGCTGCGGAAGTTCGCAAACCCACTGGTGTTCGGGCACTCGATCATGCTGCCGTTGCTGGCCGCGAACGTGGCCGCCGCCGAACTGCACGTGAACGGGGAGGTGGCTGCGCTCCAGGAGAAGTTGTGGCGCAACGTCACCGACCTCGACGATCTGACCGGCGGGCGACTGGTCAACTCCGGCCTGCGGTCCCCGGTGCGCGGCGCGCACTTCGCCACCGAGGAGGATGCGTTCCAGACCACTGCCGCACTAAAACACGCCGGGGTGCTGGTCCTCCCCGCGTTCTTCCCAACCGTCGCGAGGGGCACCGGCCTGGTCCGCTTCGCGCTGTCGTCCCTTCACGAACGCGGCGATCTGGAGACCGCGGCAAAGATACTGGAAGGAACCCGATTCGGATGAGCGGTCCCCGAACGCTGGGCGAGGTGCTGGACGACGCCGAGAAGACGCTGGCCGACGCCGGTGCCTGGGCGCCCCGCCAGGACGCCGAGACCCTGGCCGCGCACGTGCTTGGCCGACCGGCCCAGGAGCTCCCGGTGGACGAGCCGCTCGGGGCGGCCGCGGCCGGCCGGCTCCAGGATCTGCTGGCCGACCGGGCCCGGCGGGTGCCGGTGGAGTACCTGACCGGCCGTGCCCGCCTCGGTGGCATCGACGTCGAGGTGGGGCCCGGCGTCTTTGTGCCGCGCAAGCACACCGAGCCGCTGCTGGCCTGGGGCCTGAAGGTGCTCGAAAACGTCGAGAAACCGGTGGTGGTCGACCTATGCACCGGTTCCGCGGCGATCGCGCTGGCCGTGGCCCACGCCCGTCCGGACGCCACGGTGCACGCCGTCGAGCTGGCGCCGGACGCGCTGAGCTGGGCCCGCCGCAACGTCGCCGCGCGGGCCGCCGCCGGGGACACGCCGATCTCGCTGCACGAGGGCGACGTCACCGCACCCGAGTTGTTCTCCGGGCTTCGCAGCGGTGTCGACCTGCTGGTGGCGAACCCGCCGTTCGTGGTGGAGGGCCGGGTGCTTCCGCCCGAGTGGGAGGAGCACCAGCCGCACCCGGCGCTGTTCTCCGGGGACGATGGCCTGGTTGTCATCCGCGCGGTCACCAGCGCGGCGGCGCGGCTGCTGCGTCCCGGCGGCGGAGTCGCCATCGAACACGACGACGAGCAGGCGGAGGCTGTGATGTCGTTGCTGGGCGGACTCCAGGCGTTCGAGGACATCGCCGACCACACCGATCACAACGGCCTGCCCCGGTACACCACGGCACGAAGGATCTAGGACGTGTCTTATAGCGGCGGCAGCCGCTTGCGGTGTGGGACTCAACTGGCACAGCCGTGGGTTCTCAGGGGCTGTGCCCGCCGACGGGCTCTCGGCGGGGCCGGTCCCCGACGCGGTGAATTGGCATTCATGATGTCGGGATCCCGCAGCGAGAAGGCCTCTGAGGTTCCGCTACCCGCACCGCTACGCAAACCACTTTCGAAACCGGCCTGAGGACGAAGATGGAGATCTCACGACGCGGAGCACTGAGACTGGGCGGCATCGCCGCGGGCACCGGTGCGGTATGGCTGGCATCGTGGCCGCTCCCGGCACTGGCCCTGGAAGGCACGCCGGAGGCCCCCTCGGTGACTGTCCGGGAAAGCGCGAATCTGGGTGTCACGGTGTCCCCGGACGGCCGCACGCTGGCCATCGACGTCGCGGGCGGCATTTGGGTGCTGTCCGCCGCCGGCGGCGCGGCGCGGCTGATCACCCCGCTCGACCACGACGCCTGCCGCCCGCAGTTCTCCCACGATGGGCGGCGGATCCTGTTCCAGTCCTTCCGTGACGGGGTGTACGACGCCTGGACCGTCGCCCCGGACGGCACTGCGCTGACTCAGCTGACCACCGGACCCGGCTACAACACCGAGCCCCGTCTCTCCCCCGACGGCAAGCGGCTCGCTTTCTCCTCCGATCGCGACCACCTCAGCCGTATTTGGGTGCTGGAGCTGGGTTCCGGGACGCTCACCGCGGTCACCAGCGCCGACGAGGTGCACACGAGCCCGGCGTGGTCTCCGGATGGCAGCAAACTGGCATACCTGGTGGGCGACAACGTCATCGAGGTGCTCGACCTTGCTTCCGGCAACCGCGAGCGCCCGGTTACCGGCGACGCGGGGCTGGCCGCGCCCGGCTTCACCCCGGACGGCCGGAACCTGACCTACGTGCGCATCGAGGGTCCCAATACCGATCTGGTGGTGGGCGACCAAGCCGTGGTCACCGGTGAGGACCTTTCCCCGCTCCCGATGGCTTGGCTGTCCGCCAGCGAGTTCCTCTACACCGCAAGTGGCCGCGTGCGGCGCCGTGGCCTGACCGGCCCGGCCGCCGACGTCCCGTTCACAGCTGTCCTGCCGCTGGCCGCCCGTCGCTACCACCGCGCGCCACGGGACCTGGGCTCCACCGCCGTCCGGCAGGCCAAGGGCATAGCCAGCCCGGTGCTCTCTCGTGACGGCGAGCAGGTGGCCTTTCGCGCGCTGAACGCCCTGTGGGTGCTGCCGATCGGAGGGACTGCCCGCAAGGTCGTCGACGACGGCTACTTCTCCTCCGATCCCGACTTCGCACCGGACGGCCGCTCGCTGGTCTACGTCAGCGACCGGGCCGGAACGGCGAACCTGTGGCGGCTGGACCTGGGCACTGGCCGGTCCGAACGGCTGACCGACGCGGCCGACGCCCAGCTGACGCCCCGGTATTCCCCGGACGGCACGAAGATCGCCTACCAGGACGAGTCGGGCGGCATCTGGGTGCTCGACATCGCCGCCCGGACCGCCCGGCAGGTGCTGCCCACCCTGTACCAGCCAGGGCGGCCGAGCTGGTCACCCGACGGCAGCAAGCTGGCGCTGGCCGCCGTACGGCCCTACTCGCGGCGCACGGAGACCGGGCACAACCAGATCCTCGTTGTGGACCTCGAAAGCGGCGAGCTCCGGTACCAGGCCGTGGCCGCGGAGCGTTCCCTGTCCACCAGGGGCGACGACGGTCCACTGTGGACAAAAGATGGCTTCGTATTCGGCGCCGAGAGTCTCGCCTGGCGCGTGCCGGCGGACGCGTCGGGCACCATCACAGCCCCGCCCGTACAGCTGACCAACGAGGTCACCGACTCGCTCTCGGTGAGCGGGGACGGCCGCACGGTGCTCTACCTGTGCAACGGCACGCTGCGGCTGACCGACGGCGGGGCCGCTCGCACCGTGGCCGCCGATCTCCGGTACGGGCCGGCCCGCGCCGCCGGCCGGGTGGTGCTGCGGGCGGGGGCTGTGTGGGACGGCACCTCGGACAAGGTGCAGCGAGGCGTTGACATCGTGCTCAAGGACGACCGAGTGGCGGCGCTCGTGCCCAGCGCGGGTCACAGCCCCCGCAACGCCCAGGTGATCGACCTGTCTGGGCTGACAGTGCTTCCCGGCCTGATCGACACCCACAACCACTGGCACATGCGCGGGCGGCAGTGGGGCGACCGGCAGGGGCGACTATGGCTGTCCTACGGCGTCACCACCAGCCGTTCCCCGGGTGATCCGGCCTACCAGATGGTGGAGAACCGGGAGGCGCTGGAGGCAGGCACCCGGGTCGGCCCTCGATATCTCGGCTCCGGCGAGGCCCTCGACGGCTCCCGCGCCTCGTACAACTGCATGCGCACCACGATGTCGGCCCAGCAGCTGGAACGGGAACTGGACCGGGCCACCGGGCTGGACTACGACCTCGTCAAGCTGTACATGCGCCTGCCCGTACCGCTGGAGCGCCGGGCCGTGGAACGGGCACACGCCAAGGGCATTCCGGTCACCTCGCACTACCTGTACCCGGCGGCGCACAGCGGGCTGGACGGCATGGAGCATCCCGGCGGCGGTCATCGTCTCGGCTACTCCCGCACCCTCAGCTACAACCTGTACCGGATGTCGGCCGACGCCGTCGACGTGCTGGCCGCCAGCGGGATGTGGGTCTCCACCACGACGATCTTCGCCAGCGAACTGTTCGCCGAGGATCGCTCGCTGGTGGACGACGAACGAACCCGGATCCTGTTCCCCGGCTGGGAGTACGAGCGGCTCCAGGCCAAGGCCGACGGAGCGAATGGCCCGCACGCCGAGCTGTACCGCCGGATCACCGCCGGAATGGTCGACGCGTTGCTGCGGGTGCACCGGGCGGGCGGACTGGTGGTCTCCGGCACCGATGCCCCGCTCGACGACATCGGCATCAGCACCCACCAGAACCTCCGTGCGCTGGTCAAGTACGGGTTCACCCCGCAGGAGGCACTGCTGACCGCCACCGGTAACGCGGCGAAGGCAATCGGTTATGGCGACACGCTGGGCGCGGTGGCTCCGGGCCGGATTGCCGACCTGGTCGCCGTCGAGGGCGATCCGCTGACCGACATCCGCGCCGCGGCCGCCGTGCGAGCGGTTTTCGTCGGCGGAGTGCGGCACACCGTGCCGGATCTGCTGACGCCGTTCCGGTCCACAGGCAGTGCTTTCGCCGCAGCAGGGACGGTGGCCACCGCCCCGCCGCTGCCCTCGGCGACGGCCCGCGCCGAGCACTACTGGCACCGTCCGGAGTGGACGCGGGAGAGCTGCTGCCATTGAGCAGGTCGTCTGAGTGCGCCCCGCAGCGGAGGCGCACTCAGACGACCTGGAGGTCCCGCTCCCGCGCGGCTCCGGCACCGGCCCGGTAGCTGGAGGCGGACATGCCGAACCGCTTCTTGAACATCCGCTGGAAGTGGCTCAGCTCCCGGTATCCGACGGCACGCGCGACATCGGTGATCGAGGTCGACGTTTCGCGCAGCAGGAATCGCGCCTCGTTCATGCGCAACATGGTGACGAAGTCGATGAACCGCCACCCGGTTTGCTCCCGGAAGCTTCGGGAGAAGTGGTAACGGCTCATGTAGACCGCGCTCGCCACCCGGTTCAAGGTGAGATCCGGATCGGTGAAGCAGGTGCGCAGATAGTCCATCGCGTACCGGACGCTGGGCGAGAGCCCAGCCAGGTCCAGCTCCGCGGTATCAACATCTGCTGCGGCAACCTCGACGGGCGCGGTGCTCAGGTGCACGCGCTGCCCGGCGTGCCGGTAACCCGGCAGGGAGTGCAGGAGCTCATGGGGCGGCCGGATCTCGATGTCGTCCGGCCCCACAACAACCTGGCAATCCCCGAGAAACGGCTGTAAGCGCAACCAGACGAACTGCGTGCTCTCCCCGCAGAACAGCCCGGTCAGCAGCTCTCCGACCCGGGCGGCAACTGGCGCCCAGCCGTCCGCTTCGAGCACCCGCGGGGTCGCCGATTCTCCGATGAGCTCGCGCAGCTTCTCGTAGGCCTGTGGCTGCAACCGGCGGTCCACTCGGACCATGAACAGGCTGCCGATCACCCCGTCACCGATGCGGTCGGTGTCGAGCAGCACCACATCAGCCGGGTCGATCCGCGGGTTCGCGCTGAAGTAAGTGGAGAAGCCGAGCACCCCGAGGGCCTGCGCATTGTGGTGGGCCACCAGGTCCCGCAGCTGATTCATGCCTCGGTGCAGGTTCACCGCCGCCGGCTCCGGCAGCGCCGCGATCTGCTTCACAATCTGGTCCACCAGCTCGTCACTGGTCACATAAACCACGCTGCGCCCGCGAGCGATGGCGTCCGCGCCGATCAGGGACGCGGCCGCCACCGAATTTCGCCGCTCCGGCAGCTCTAGTTCGACGTCCGGTTCACCCCGCAGGGTGCGGTAGCGCTCCAGCGCGCTTTCCTCCGGCCGCCTCCTCAACGACCGGGGAGTCGCCTCCTGTGCCGAACTCACTAACTGTGCCTCCCCCAGAAGCCGCGCTGGCCCGGTTCCCGGCCGCCCCAGCGCGATCGAAAGAATTGTCACCGATGTGGCCAAGCAGCACAGCGAGCACGGGAAACCTCATCACAACAGGGAACCCGACCGCCGCCGCCCGATATTTCCCTTGCTTCCCGCGCAAATGAAGCCATAGGAATAGCGTGAAAAATTCCCTCGAAAATTCTCCCCCGGAAAGCGTTCGAGAGAAAAATTTGCACACTTAGTAACTTTGTTCATCCCAGTTCACGCATGCCTAGAACCCTAGAAGGTTTCCTCGACCTGGTCAAGATCGAAACCGCAGTGGACGCATATTCACTCAACTGGAGCAACAGCGGCGCAAGAACTCGCCTCGACTAACTCGCGTTTTGAATAGTCCATTCAGAGGAACAACAATGCCGGGTAGACGGCGGGGATCTTACCCTCCGTCCCTTACAGATCCGGACGTAAGCCGCTGGGCTTATCCGGCTCGTGCCGTTGAGGTGTCAGGTCGCGTACGCGGCGCCCAGTGCGTGAACAAGTTGGGCGACCAGAAGCCGGACACCCTTCAGCCACGTCCTCGTCCGGACTTGGCTGCGCTCCAGCCGCTTGTACTTCCGTCTTGCCCAGCGCATCAGATGGCGACCAATGCGTTTGCCGATCGGAATGACCGCGCTCGGATAGAACGCGGTCAAGTAGTTCAGCCTGCCCCGCAGGACCGGGTTCACTTCTTCGGCGAGGTCATCCAGGCTCCAAGTCGTCCGTCGATGCAGCCGCCGGGATGCAACCTTGCGGCTCATGCCGGTCAGCTTTGCCGGCGCCACCGCGGGCAGGAACGTTGGAAGATTGGCAGTGGAACGCCACCCACAGCGGCGTGCCGCAAGGCGGTGTCGCCTCGCCCGTATTTTCAAAATTTACCTGCACAAGTGCGACGAATTTGCCGAAACAGTTCATATCCCGCAACACTCCCGAAGACCGGGCAGGAAAGCCAATCCTGCCTACAACGCGGCGAAACGCGAGCGGACGCTGAGCTCCCTGCACAATCTCGACGACTACGACATCGTCAAACCCTGCGGAGCCAAATACCGGAGCGTCGTCCAGTATTACGCGCTGGCCACCGACGTCTGGCGGTTCTCCCGGTTCCGCCCTGCGTCGGCTCGCTCGACGGGGCGATGCCGCAGGGGGCGACATGCGGCGTAAACCCAACAGATGGAGGGGGCCGTGCGACTCGCCCAGGACGTGCTGGTCCGCCAGCGGCGGGCGTCGACCAACTCGGTGTACGGGCAAGGCCGCGTAGTTAGCCCGTGGGTGGGGGCGTCAAGTGTTCCCGCTGAGACTGGTGGACGGGGTGATCCAGGCTGGCGCGAGGGCGTAGGCTC